>JBBSHD010000070.1:0-8898 GCA_038253455.1 Terriglobales bacterium
CTACTCCCGCTCGCGGTCGCCTACCAGAAGTTTATCAGCAGAAGTTTATCAGGATTCGGTATTAATTTTGAGCCGCGCTCTTTTTCGCCGCCTCCCGCACAATCACCTTCTGCAATTCCTTCTGGTACTGGATATTATTCGGCTTCATTCGTAACGCCGATCTTAGCGATTTTTCCGCCTCCACAAAATCTTCGGTTTTTTCCTGCGCTGACGCCAGCAGAAAATACGTCCACGGCTCTTCACTGGCTGCCAGGTTCTCGCGATACAGGACGATGGCATCGTCGTAGCGGCCACGCATAGCCAGCATGATTGCCAGGTTCAACCGGGTATTCCCGGCTCGCTCGGGCGCCAGCCGCATCACTTCGCGAAAATGTTCTTCCGCATGCTTGTAATCATGCTCCGCCTGGTAGGCGGCGCCCAGCGTCTGGTGGGTAATCAGGGTCGACCGGAAGCCCTCGGGATACCGCAATGCGTCTTCGAAATAACCCACCGCTTCGTTGTATTTTTTTTCGGTCAGTTTGAGCGACCCTACGTTGAACAATGTGGAACTGTAGAGAATGTTGGGCTTGAGTTGCAGCGCCTTTGCGTACAAAGCATAGGCCTGGTCGTAATGGCCTTCAATTTCGACCGTCTGTCCGAGGTTGTTGTACGCCACAAAGTTATCGTGGACCACGTCGATGGCGTGATTGAACAGCGCCTTGCTGTCATGCCAATAGCGGATCTGGTCGCGCGTGCGCAAGCCCAGCAGCAACAAGCAGGCAACCGTGGCGGCGGCTACTAGGTTTCTTGCCTGCGGAAACCGCTCCACCCAATCGCCGATTGCCCACGCCAGCGCGATGAAAATACCGATCAGCGGAACATATGCGTAACGGTCGGCGTTCGCCTGCATCCCAATTTGCACCAGGCCTATCACCGGCACCAATGTTCCCAGGAACCAGAACCATCCCACTGCCAGGTACGGCTGCCGTCGCAGCCTCCACACCGCCCACGCAGTGATCAGCACCAGCGCCACCGCCGAAACCGCGACCTGCAAAGCTGCCATGCCCTGAATGCGGAAGGGATAAATGATCGCCAGGCGCACCGGCCACACCATTCGATACAGATAAATGGCATACGACGTCACCACATTTTCCAGGCGTACGGCCAAAGGGACCGCGCTCAACGACGCAATCGCCTGCCCATTCTCCTGCGCGCGCAGCGTGATCAGCGCACTGGCCACCGACAAAGCCAGCAGTGGGACTTTTTCCAGCAATAGCACCGCAATCGGTCTGGGAGGCGCATACCGCGGTTCGCCGGGTCCTGCCGGAACCCGGCCTGACGTCAATCCTTGCACCTGTCCCAGAGGCCAGAAATCCAGCAGCAGCAAGACAAACGGCAGCGTCACCAGCATGGGTTTGGCCATGAGGCCGAGGGCCATCATCATCACTACTTCGAGATACCGCCGCGCCGACGGCATGCGCGCATACGAGACGTACGACCACATGGTGGCCAGCCAGAAGAGGGTGCTAAGCAGGTTTTTGCGTTCCGAAATCCAGGCCACCGATTCAACATTTTGTGGATGCAGCGCGAAAAGCGCCGCCACCGCCGCGCTCTTCCACACCGCTCCGGTCATGCGCCGCAGCACCAGGAAGAGCAGGAGCACGTTGATGCAGTGGAAGAAGACGCTGCTGAGGTGGTGCGCCGCCGGGTTGAGGCCGAAGAAATGCATGTCGGCCATATGTGAAATCCAGGTCAGGGGATGCCAGTTGGCCGCGCTGAAGGTGGTGAACGCCCACTTAACATTGTCCACGCTGAGCCCGTTCTGGACGCGCCCGTTGACGGTCACATACCCGGTATCGTCATAGTTCACGAAGTCGCAATGGCGCACCGGCAGGTAGGCGGCGACGGTAAAAACTACCAGGAAAACGCCGATCCATAACCTCCGAATGTCGCCTGGTCCAAAGGGATTGGCACTCCCGGGATTACCTTGGATTATCTCTGGCAGGCTGAATTTCCTTCCCGGTAGTTTACGATTGGCAATGCGGTCTTCTCTCCGCGGCGGTCTGCGAGAGATTGGTTTTCGTTTCAAAGCCTACTATGCTCAATGGTAAAAAACTACTGGTGGTCATGCCCGCCTACAATGCGGCGGAGACCCTGCGCGACACCTATTCCGAAATTCCGCTCGATTTCGTCGATGAAGTGTTGCTGGTCGATGATGGCAGCACCGACTCCACCGTAAACGTCTCGCGCGACCTGGGGCTGGTCACGTTTGTTCATCTCGAAAACCTGGGCTACGGCCGCAACCAGAAAACCTGCTATCGCGAAGCCTTGCGCAGGGGCGCCGACATCGTGGTCATGGTTCATCCTGACTATCAATATTCTCCACGGCTCATTCTTTCGCTGGCCGGCATGATCGCCTATGGCGTGTACGACGTGGCCCTGGCCTCGAGGATACTGGGAGTGGGAGCGATGAAAGGCGGCATGCCGTTGTACAAATACATCTTCAACCGGCTGCTGACCGTGTTTCAAAACCTGGTGATGGGCTACAAGCTGTCGGAATATCACACCGGCTATCGCGCCTTCTCGCGCAAAGTGCTGGAATCGCTTCCCCTTGACCACAACTCCGACGACTTTGTCTTCGATAATGAGATGCTCGCGCAAATTATCTATTTCAAAATGGCGATGGGCGAGATCTCATGTCCTACCAAGTACCAGCCGGGAGCGTCTTCCATCAGCTTCGTTCGCAGCGTGAAATATGGCCTGGGCGTGGTCTCCACTTCGCTCAAATTCAGGATGCAGCGCATGCACCTCGCCACCTTCCCCATCTTCAACCGGCGCGGCGCCAGGCTGCTGCAGGATTACTACCACCTGGTGACCGGCGGACCGGAAGGACCGGCTGAATCTGTCCGCAAATTCCCCGGTGCCACCTCTGGTTAATCCATCCGGTTTTCGCCTCTAAGCACCGCCCCAACGATGCGAAAACATCCGCCCACGTCTCCCCCAAAAAACATTTTTCGGGGGCAACACCTTCCCTAAGCGGTGAATCATATGCAGTACGCTGGAACCCCGGCGGGAGGTGAACAAATGCTTTTGACTATTGGTATTGTTTTATTCGTCCTCTGGCTGCTGGGATTTTTTGCCTTCCACGTTGGCAGCGGACTGATTCACGCGTTGCTCGTGATTGCGCTGATCGTGGTGATTTTTCACTTCGTGTCGGGCCGCAAAGCGCTCTAAGATCGGGGCCTCCATATCGGGGAGGCCCTTTTACCGCTCCTTTTGCTTCTGGTCCGCACCCCTACCGCAAATAGCGATCAAACCAACTTGCTATCCTCACCAACCGGTCGCGCCTGTGCTCGGGCTGCGCGATGTTGTGGCCTTCGTTGGGATACACCACCAGCTCGGTGGGCGTCCCCAGGGTTTTTAGGGCGTGCCAGAACTCGTAAGACTGCGGGGCCGGCACTTCTCCATCGCGATCTCCCACCAGGATCAATGTCGGCGTCTTCACTTTCTTGATAAACGTCATGGGAGAGCTGCGCGCGTAGATTGCCGGGTCATCGTAAACCGAGCTGCCGAAAAACGGGATCATCCACTGGTCGATGTCATTTTCTCCGTAATAGCTCTGCCAGTTGGCCACCCCGGCGCCGGCCACCGCGGCGTGAAAACGGTTGGTTTGGGTCACCGCCCACATCGTCATGTAGCCGCCATAACTCCACCCCGCAATCCCCAGCCGCGCCTCGTCGATGGGATATTTGAGTTTGACCGCATCCACTCCCGTCAAAATATCTCGCAGGTCGCCGTAGCCAAAATCCTTCACGTTGCCCAGGGTAAAGGCTTCGCCCTGGCCGTAGCTGCCGCGCGGATTTACGCACAACACAAAATACCCCTGGCTGGGCAGCAGGGCGGTGATCGAGCGTGGCCAGTCATTCATGCACGCAGAAGACGGTCCGCCGTGCACCGCCACCACCAGTGGCCACGATTTCCCGGGCGCGAAATTTGCGGGAAAGTTTAACCAGCCCTGCACCGCCGAACCGTCGTTCTGCCACGAAATATTTTTCGACCGGGTGCGCGGCGCAGTGGTGTTCTGGTTGGCATGGGTAATCTGCGTCCAGTTCCCCCCATGGCCGGTCCACACTTCGGGCGGATCCTGCGCCGAGCTGCGAATGGCCGACCATGATCTTCCGTCGCGCGAAAGTGACACCCCGAGCGCGTGACTTTCGGCCGAGATCACTTTGTCGCTCCGCCACAAGGTCTGCGCGGCGGCGCCGGCTTGGCCGGGGCTCAGATCCAGCGAAACCGCTGCCGGAACCCCCGCCACGTTTTCCACCGCGAAAATTTGTGAAGGGGAGAGCCAGCTCAACCAGGTCGCCGATGCCTTCACGCCGGGAGTAAGGTTTCGCAGGTTGCGGCCATCTCGCCCCACCACGAAGACGTCGCCCCCGGTGACTCCCTGGTCGCTCATGAGGCCGCCAATGTAAGCGATGCGCGCACCGTCAGGCGACCATCGCGGTTCCGCAATCTGCAGCTCAGGCTTGAGAATTGATTTGGCAGCGCCGTTTTCGGCCGAAATGGTGTAGAGCTGCGCCACCCACCAGTTGTTATCTCCTGAGCCCCTGGCCGCGGTCGCCGCAAAACTTGCGCCGTCGGGCGACCAGTCATATTCGTACACGTACAAATCCGCCGGGGACACTTCCTTGATCTCGCCACTTACCGAATCGACAATCGCAATGCGCTGCTCGTAGAAATGTTCTTCGACCACACCTGAATCGGGAGTCATCGGCTCCAGCGGGCCCGCCGCGCGCGGCGCATTTGCGGTAAACAAAATTGCCAGGGATTTTCCCCGCGGCGACCACTGTGGATCGGCAAGAAAACCCTTTACATGGGTGAGCGCGCGCCGTTCCCCGCCGGTCGCATCAACCACGTAGAGCTGTCTCTGCCCGGCCAGTTCAGCGTCGGAAAGAAATGCCAGGCGCCGGCTGTCAGGCGACCACGCCACGCTTCCCTCCCTGGCATTTCGGCTTGGCATTGCCTGAATTCTTACCGGCCGGCTTCCCTCGGCCGCCGCTGCCTGCGAGACGTAGATGGCCGATTCGCCGTTTGTGCCCGGCAGATTTTCCACCCACGCCACCCGGCTCCCATCGGGAGAAAGCGCTGTTTGGTGGAATTCTGTGATCGCGAACATCGCGTCCGCTACCCGGTCGATGGCGGCGGTGGATGCAGGCTTGGACTGCCCATGAAGGCAGGTGGCCGCGGCCACGCTGAGTAAAAGCGCCGCGCCTCGCCGCAGCCATCCGGCTCTATAAATGGGATTCTTCATAATAAGGCTCCTTGCAAAACTTTATTCTGGTCGTAATGATTCGCGAAAAGTGTCGCGATGCTCACGCCGCTGGACGCTGGCGTATCCGCGGATTGGCCGCCGAGTACAGCAGGTCGGTGAAGAAATTTACCGCGATGTAGGTCACGCCGATGGTAAGAATGCAGCCTTGTACCAGGTAATAATCGCGATTGCTGATGGCCTGAATGGTGAGCCGGCCGATTCCCGGCCACGAGAAGATGGTCTCGGTCACAATCGCCCCGGCCAGCAGCCCGCCAAATTGCAAACCCACCACCGTCAGCACCGGCACCAGTGCATTGCGCAGTGCGTGGCGATAGACAACCTTGGTCTCCGGCAATCCTTTGGCGCGGGCGGTGCGAATGTAATCCTGTCCCAGCTCTTCCAGCATGGAAGTTCGAACCATTCGGGTCAGGATCGCGGCCAGCGATGCTCCCAGGGTAAACGCCGGCAGCAGCAGGTGTGAAAAGCCTCCCGCGCCTGACACCGGCAGCCATCCCAGGGAAATGGAAAAAAATAAAATAAGGATCGGCCCCAGCGCAAAATTTGGAAACGACAAGCCCAGCAGGCTGACCAGGCCAATGCCGCGGTCTTCCCACTGGCCGCGCCTTCGCGCCGAGCGCACCCCTGCCGGCACCGCGATCAACAAACCCATTACCAGCGCCGCCAGCATCAGTTCCATGGTGAACGGATACCGCTGCGCAATAATGGCCGTTACCGGCCGGTCCAGCCGCAGCGACCTCCCCAGGTCTCCGCGCAACACCCCGTGCCAGTAATTCAAATATTGCCTGCCCAGCGAAACGTCAAGCCCGTAGGCATGCCGCGCAGCCTCAATATCGGCGCTGGCCGCTCCTTCGCCCAGCATTTGCTGAATCGGATCGCCGGGCACCAGGTGCAACAGCAGAAATACCAGCGACACCACCAGCCACAGCACTGGGATCATCACGAGCAATCGGCTGGCAATAAAACGCAACATGAAGTGGGCGTCAGACTCCGTCTTTAACGCGGTGTGGTTTGTTTTTTCTCGGCGAGCGGCATCCGCGGCTTGTCATGATCTTCAAGAGGGTTCTGCTCGTCAGGCAGCTCGCGGGCCTCCACCTTGACCGTCGCCACCCTCATCCGGTCCATCTCCTGAACGGTGAAGCGGCGGGTCTCAAAATCGACATATTCCCCGGGCGCCGGAATCTTCCCCAGCTTGGCGAGCATGAAGCCTCCCAGGGTCTCATACCCTTCGTTGCGGGGCAGCGCCAGGTCGTGACGGCTTTCGAGGTCGCGAACGGTTTCCGAGCCCTGCAATACCATGGCGCCTCCATCCAGCTTGAGGAAAGGGGTCTCGGCCACATCAAACTCATCTTCAATTTCGCCCACCAGTTGCTCGATGGCGTCTTCCACCGTCACCAGTCCGGTGGTCGAGCCAAATTCATCGACCACCACCGCCAGGTGCCGCCGGTGCAGCTTGAGCTCGTTGAGCAGGTCGGTTACCGGCTTGGTTTCCGGCACCACCAGCACGTCGCGCATCACGCTGCGCACCGTGACTCCCGGTTTCAACAGGGGGGATGTACCGGGCGCCACCAGTTTGAGGTGCATTAATCGCGACAAGTCCTTGGAATACAGCAGCCCGATAATGTGTTCTGGGCCGCGCCGCGGCTCATAAATTGGAATGCGGGAATGTTGCTCTTCCACCACCCGCGCCATGGCTTCTTCCAGTGGCATATCCGCGGGAAAAGAAAAAATGTTGTGCCGGGGCACCATGATCTCGCGCACCGAGATGTCTCTGAGGTCCAGCGCCCGGTGAATCATGTCCTCCTGCGATTCGGGCAGCAGGCCCACGCGCCGGCTGGCGGTCACGATCAGCTTCAATTCTTCCGGCGAGTGCACGCCGCCTTCGCGCATCATTACCGAGCCAAAACCCCTCAACACCAGGTTGGCCGAACGTTTCATCGCATACAGCAGCGGCCGCGATAACGACATGAAAACGTCCATGGGGCCGGCCACGGCCAGCGCCACGCGCTCCGCCCGCTGCAGCGCCAGCGACTTGGGAACCAGTTCCCCCAGGATCACGTGCATATAGGTGATGGCGCCGAATCCCAGCACGATGGCCAGGGTATGGGCGAACACGGAGTTTCCCACGAACGGCTGCAGGATCGCGGCCGCCGCCGGCTCGCCGATCCACCCTAACGCCAGGCTGGCCAGGGTGACGCCAAACTGCACCGCCGGCAGGAATTCATCAAGATGATGCTGCAATTTTTGGATGGTCCGGGCGCCCAGGCGGCGCTCGTCGATCAACTGCTGGATTCGGGTGTCCCGGATGCTGACCAGGGCAAACTCGGCCGCCACAAAGAACGCGTTTGCGGCCACCAGGGCGAGCACCGCAAAGAGGCGCAGCAGGATAAACGCAGCCATCGCTGAAATTCTAGCATCGCGGAGCGGCTACCCGGCGGCAAAGCTTTCCCTGGGGGACGCTGGCTTGGCAGCACGCCGGCTGGCCTTTTGGCGCACGCGGCCTCGATCATCGGCGACTGCCGGCCGGTTGTCAGCCCGCCCTTCGTCTTCCAGCTTAAAATAGAGGTTTCACGCAAGCACTTTTGTTTGCTTCCGTTTTGCCGGTTGGGGTGTCTAACCAACTGCACTCGCATTAAAAAGCATTTACATGCGGACCGGGTTGATTTCCGGGGAACAATCCATCAAGAATTTTCGTAAGCACTGTTAACAGTCAATTGAGCGGACACGCGCCGAGGGACAAATAATGGCAAACGGGAAGAAAAGCAAGAAACGACGCTACATCATCATTGGCGTGCTGGTGCTGGTAGTGCTGGCGGTGGTTGGCGGAGTCATGGCCGCAGGCCGCGGCAGCGCCAAGATCGACCCCACCAAGCTGAGTAAGGTCGAAAAAGGTGACCTCGCCAAGAGCGTCGTGGCTACCGGAAAGATCGAGCCCATCACCAAGGTGTCAATTAAATCCAAGGCCAGCGGTATCGTGAAACACCTGCTGGTTGATGCCGGCGACACCGTAAAGGTCGGTCAGGTGCTGGCTGAGCTCGACAAAGAGGAAATCCAGGCCCGGGTAAACGCGTCGCGCGCCGAGCTCGGCGGCTTTGAAGCCAACCTGCATGCGGCCGAGGCCGATTTGGAACGCTCCAAAGTCGATGCCCGCGGCCCCGATGTGCCCATGCTGCAGCGCGCCTATGACCGCGCCAAGCGCATGGCCAGCGAAGGCGTGGTGTCACAGGCCGCGCTCGATGATGCCCAGAAAAACTTTGAGATGGCGGTCAACAAGCAGGATTTCGCCCGCGCCAACCAGATCGTCAGCAAGGCCAAATTAAACCAGGCTGCCGCCCAAGTCACCCAGTCCCGCGCCAACCTTGCCCAGATCGACGAGCAGTATCGCAACGCCACTATCGTTGCGCCCATCGACGGCGTCATTCTGTCTCGCGACGTTGAGGTCGGCGACGCGGTCAGCTCCATCCTGGTTCTCGGTTCCTCCGCCACCCTGATCATGACCCTGGGCGACACCCACGAGGTTTTCGTAAAAGGCAAAGTGGATGAGAGCGACGTCGGCAAGGTTTACCTCGGCCAGAATGCGCGCATCA
>JBBSHD010000071.1:0-8779 GCA_038253455.1 Terriglobales bacterium
GTGCTCAGATCCGCTCCAGCTCGGCCACCGTCATCTCGCCGCCGGCGTTGCCGGTGTTCAACGTGCCCGCCGGCTCGAACAGCATGAGATGGACTTCTTCATCGGCCACCGGCCTGTGCTCGACTCCGCGGGGAACGATGATGAATTCACCCGGCCCCACCTCCACTGAATGGGTGCGAAACTCCATGCGGAGCTGCCCGGCAACCACCAGAAACAGCTCATCCTCGGCTTCATGATGGTGCCAGACAAACGGGCCCTTGGCCTTGACCAGCTTTACGTGCTGCCCATTTAGTTCCCCGGCAATTTTGGGCTTGAAGCGGTCGGCGAAGAGCGCGAATTTTTCCTGCAGGTTGACCTTCTGAGGCTCGTGCATCTCAGGAAATTGCCGCCCAGCCGGTGCGCGCCAGCAAGGTCACTGCCCACCATCCGAAAACAATAGTCATGCTGGTGGATTGCTTGACCTTGCTGATACAGGCAAACCCAATTCCGGTCAGCACCAGCACCCAAATTCCGAAAAGGTCGATTGAGGATAACAACGTGTAAAGGGCGAGATGCGTGCCGGGGTCAGCCAATACGCCCAGGTTGGTGGCCGCGGGATTCTGCAAAATAAATCCCGAGGGATCAAATTGCGGCAGGTACATCACCACCACGGCGATGACCGATCGCAAAATGACCGGCAGGTTGGCATACACCACCACCGCCAGCGCCCGGGAGTACTTGATCTCAGCCCCCGCGCCAAAATTAAAAGTTGCCATCAGGACGGCCGCGATCAACGCCATCCCGAGCAAAGCGAATATCCAGAACCCATAGGAGGTGAAACTGAAGATTTTTTCCGCCATGGCGCGCTGCCCCGGCGGCATCTGTTCCATTTTGTCAGCTTGCCTGGGCGACATTCGCATTTGATTGTTAAATGCCGTGTTCCAACCCACGCGCTGGCCTACCACGTAAACGAAGCCCATGGAAAATATCGCGATCAGCAGGAAAGGCGCCCACCACTGCGCGTTGCGGTTGATGTCAGTGAACGTCTTCTTCGGCGCGAAGAACACATTGGCAAGGCGCTGCGGTTCCGATAAACCCGGCTGTTCAGGAATTTCTGATATGTCTGGCGAGACCGCTACAGTCGTCATAAATTCTCCTTGTGCACCAGGCCGGCGCAGCGCGCTGCGTGCGTAAGCTTGACGCTGCGCATATTACTACAACGCAGGGTGGAAATTCTGCTGATCTCCGCCCGAAGGAGGTGAGAGCAAGGGCGTGGCCCGCACCAGAGCCTGGGTGTAGGGGTGGCTGGGGCGCTGGGTAATTTGTTCGGCGTCCCCCACTTCCACAATCTTGCCGTCGTGCATGACCGCAATGCGGCTGGCCAGGTAATGCACCACCGGCATGGAGTGCGAAATAAAAAGATATGCCAGGCCGAAATCGCGCTGCAACTGGCGCAGCAGGTTCACGATTTGCGCGCCCAGGCTGACGTCGAGCGACGACACCGGTTCATCGGCCACAATAAATTTAGGGCGCAGCGCCAGGGCGCGGGCAATGGCGATGCGCTGCCGCTGGCCTCCGCTGAACTCGTGAGGATAACGGGCCAGCGCCGATTCATCGAGGCCCACGGCCCGCATGAGTTCGTTCGTGCCCAGGGGCGGCGCTTCCCCCGGACCGCGGTCCCGGCCATGGATTTTCAAGGGCTCGTCGATAATCTGGCGGATATTCATGCGCGGGTTCAGAGAACTGTAGGGGTCCTGGAAGACGATCTGCATGTGGCGCCGCAGGCGGCGCATCGCCGGCCCGCTGGCGGTCATGAGATCGTTTCCCGCGAAAATAATTTCTCCTGAGGTGGGCTCGATCAACCGCAGGATCAGCCTTCCCAGCGTGCTTTTTCCGCAGCCCGACTCACCCACCAGGCCCAGGGTTTCGCCCGGCTCAATCTGCAGGGAAACGCAATCCACCGCGCGCAATGCCGCGCCCGGCGTGCCCAGGAACGACATCTGCCGGTACACCTTGACCAGATCGCGCACTTCAAGCAAGGCCATGGCCTAACAGTTTCCATGCGTGAGCGGCGCTTGGCAAGAGCCGGAACCAGATTGATCTGGCTTCTGTGCGCGGGCTGCATTTCGCGGGTTGCAATTCCCCGCTTATACAGTGAGAATCAGCGGATAGGCTTCTTCCGGTTGCGGGGCGGCCAGGGACTGATCTTATGGAAAGAAAAGTAGGAATACCCGGCTACGGGCGCAGCCTTGACTGGGGAGAAACTTCGCAGCAGGGCGATGAAGGATTTCCCGACGCGTTCGTTCCCGGCGCCATGGTGGTGGTGACCTTAAACACCCCGCGGGAGAAATTCTGGGGCGCGATCCTGGCCATCAATCCCGCCGGACTCAGCATTCGCGGCGTGGGACTGAATTCGTTCGACGACTTCATCCGCCAGGTAAATTCCGGCGAATCCGCCATGGCCAACGTGGTGTTTTTTCCCATGCACCGCATCGAACGCCTGGAAATTGATGCCCGCAACTTCGATATTCCATCTCTGGCCGAGGGCTTCGAAGCCAAGACCGGGCGTCGGGTTTCGGTGATGCTCGGTCCCCAGCGCGAGGGGAGTTCCGGCGCCTCCGGCGCAGCCCGTGATCGCACCGAGTCTCCAAACCAGGCCCCGGCAGCGGATGACCAGGAAGCCGAGTGATTGGCCAGCTTCGCGCCACACCTAACCAGCTCACCCTTCTGCGCCTGATATTTATTCCTTTGATCGTGGTGCTGGTGATCGACCGCGAATACCGCTGGGCGTTCGCCCTGTTTTTCCTGGCGGGAGTGACCGACGGCCTCGACGGCATCCTGGCGCGCCTCTTGAAACAAAAGACTGAGCTCGGCCAGATACTCGATCCCATTGCCGACAAGCTTCTGCTGAGCACCATGTTCCTGGTGTTCTCGCTGATGCATAAGATTCCCTGGCGCATCACCGTGGTGGTATTCGGCCGCGACGTCATCATTGTCTTGATCTGCGGCGTGCTCTACATGACCGGCACGCTCAAGGATTTTCGTCCCAGCTTTTATGGCAAGGCCAACACGGTGTCGCAGATCCTGACCGTTATTTTCGTTTTTATGGACGAGCTGGTGGCATGGCAATGGGTCACCGAGGTCAAGGAGCTGCTGTTCTGGCTTACCTTCACTCTTACCGTGATCTCGGCCATCCTCTATGTGCTGAAAGTGGCTCGCGAGCTGGGGGAGCCGGGCGTGCAGGTCCCGCAGCCCTGAGAGAGCGGGCGCCGTTTGACCCGTTTTCCGCGTCCCCCCTACAATCGTTATTCAAGATAATCTCGAAAAATTGTTGGTTGAGTTTTTTTCCACCGCCGGAACCGCGCGGGGCCATCACCACCGTTTCAGCACTGCGGTAACGTTCCGCCTCTCACCCTATGCCATTGCAGCTTTTTAATACGCTTTCCGGGAAGCTGGAAGAGTTCGCGCCTGCCGTAAATAACACGGTCCGCATGTATTCCTGCGGTCCCACCGTTTACGACTACGGCCACATCGGCAACTTCCGCACCTTTGTTTTTGTCGATATGCTGCGGCGTTTTCTAAAGCAAAGCGGCTGGCAGATGGACCACGTCATGAACATCACCGACGTGGATGACAAGATCATTCATAACGCCGCCGCGCAAAACGTGAGCGTCGAAGAATTTGGCCGCCGGTTCGAAGACGCTTTTCTCGCGGATATGAAAACCTTGAACCTGGAGCAGCCCGAGCACCTGCCACGGGCCACCGAACACATAGAAGCGATGGCGCAATTCATCGCGCGCCTGGTGCAGGGCGGGTTTGCCTACCGCACCGATGATGGCTCTTACTACTTTCGCATCGCAAGTTTCCCTGCCTACGGAAAACTGTCAAAGAAAGATCTGGCGGGCATGACCGACGGCGCGCGGGTTGACCTCGATGAATACGAGAAGGACAACGCCCGCGATTTCGCCCTGTGGAAGGCCCCCCGGGCGGGGGAAGCTTCGTGGGAAAGCAGCATCGGCCCCGGGCGTCCCGGCTGGCACATCGAGTGCTCGGTGATGTCGATGCAATACCTGGGGGAGAGTTTCGACATTCACCTGGGCGGCGAAGACCTTATTTTCCCCCATCACGAGAATGAGATTGCACAGTCGGAATCCCTCACCGGAAAGCCCCTGGCGCGCTTCTGGGTGCATGCGCGGTTCCTGTTGGTGGAAGGCGAAAAGATGTCGAAGAGCAAGGGAAATTTCTACACCTTGCGCGACCTTCTTTTGAAGGGCCATAAGGCTTCGTCCATCCGGTATCTGCTGGCGTCGGTGCCTTACCAGCGGCAATTGAACTTTACCTTTGACGGCTTGCAGCAGGCCGCACACTCGGTGGAACGGCTACGCAACTTCAAGCTGCGGCTTGAAACCGCGAAACTTGCGGCGGGCAGCACCCCGGCTTTGACCACGCTTGCCACTGCTGCACGCGAAGACTTTCACCGCGCCTTGAACGACGATCTCAATACCGCCCAGTCCCTGGGAGTGATCTTCGACATGGTGCGCGAAGCCAACGCCGCGGCGGACGCGGGCGACCTGAAGCAGCAGGATGCCGCCCAGTGCCTGGCGGTGCTGGCGGTTTTCGATGAGATATTCGCCGTCCTGCACGATGATGACGCGGCCAAATCGAAGCAGGCTTACGCGGACGCGGAAAAAGCCGGCATCGCGGTTGCATCACCAGCCGCCGCCACGCTGGCGGATGAGGAGATTGAATCGCTGGTGGCCCAGCGCACCGCCGCCAAGCGCGCCAAAGATTTCGCGAAGTCGGACGCAATTCGCGCCCAGTTAGCCGATGCCGGCATCGTTCTCGAAGACATCCGGGATGGAATTCGCTGGAAGCGCCGGTAAACTCTTGCTGCTTAGTTTGCGCTCGCCGGCTTCACCCGTTTTGACGAGCGATTCTTTCCGGCTTCCGAATGCGCGGGCGCGGTGATCTTGATCTTCGACATCGTGACCATGGCCACGCCGCAGATGATCACCGCGGTCCCGGCGAGCACGTAGCGGTCCACCTGCTCGTGCAATATCAGCCAGCCCAGCAATACCGCGACCACCGGGTTCACGTAGGCGTAGGTTGCCACCTTCGAGGTCGGCACATGCTCGAGCAGCCAGATGTAAGCGGTAAACCCGATCAGCGACCCGCCGGTCACGAGGTAGGCGATGGAAAGATATCCGCTGGCCGTCCAGGTGGTGCGCGAAAAATCGCCCAGCGCCAGCGCCAGCAGCAGATTGACGAATCCGGCGATCGTCATCTCCCATCCGGTGGCCGCGAATGGATCGATGCTGAGCTGCGATCGCCGCGAGGTAATCGATCCGCAAGCCCAGCTCAATGATGCAAATATCAGGATGGCGATGCCCACCAACTCTTTATGGCCCAGCACCGAGTTGTCGGTGAGCCGCGGCCACAGCAATATCACCAGGCCCACGATGCCCAGCGCGAGCCCGGCGAGACCACGCGGCGCCAGCCGCTCGGTCTTGAGAATGATCATCTCGATCAACGCCACCCACAATGGCACAACCGCCACCACCAGCGCGGCCAGGCCGCTGGCGACGTATTTTTCTCCCCACGCCACCCCGACGTTACCGGTAACCAGCAACAGAATGCCGATGGCGGCCAGGCGGACCAGGTCTTTCCGAGTGATCGCAATCTTTCGACCACTGGCCAGGCACCACCCCAGCATCAGTGTTCCCGATATCAGGAAGCGCGTCGCTCCCATCACCGCCGGCGGTACGTGCTGCACCACGATCCGCATGGCCAGGTAGGTTGAGCCCCACAGCACATAGACCAGGCCAAATGCGAGGGCGATGCGAAGGCTTTGCGATTTAGTTTCAGTAGCCATGAGGAGCTTTAAACCTTATCAGACGCGCGGAGTGGGGCTTGCGATTCCACGGTGGCGAGGCAAGTCGCGCAGCGTGGATAATCTGGAAGGAACAGGGTGACCATTTGGGGGTTACGGCCAGCGCCGCCGGGGGCTATAATCCGATTAATACTCCCCCGCTGGCGGGCGGTTCTCCTCAAGGCCGCAGGTTGGAACGTCTTTTTTTGGAATCAGGCCATGAACAGCAAACCCAGACGATGCCGGATCGCGTTATTCGGAGGCTTCGGCCCCGCGTCCCACTGGTGGGAGATGCGATTGTGCCCGCGCCGCTACATGGCGGTGCTGCCTTCGCATTCGCGTCCTAACCTCTTCGCCGGCGACTAGTTTCGTCCTCTTTTTTCTGGTCCCCTAAGGGACGCCGCAAGCTTGGCGTCTCCCCAATTTTTGAGGGATTTCCGGCAGCCACGCTGCCAGTCGAGAGGACGCAATGGCCCCAAAAACTCATACGGAGAAGATTGACCTCACCGCTCACGATCTCAAGCGCAACCAACTGAAAAATAAAAAAGGCCCGCAAAACACCAAGGGCCCGGTGGCCGCGCAACCCCAGCCGGTGGTTGCCCACGAAGCAGCGGCCATCGAACACGCACCCCACCTGCGAACCGCGCTGCCCGGACCCATCGCGCGGCGCATTGTGGAGCAGGACGACCGCATCATCTCTCCCAGTTACACGCGCTCGTACCCGCTGGTGGCCAAGCGCGGGCGCGGCGTGGTCATCGAAGATGTCGATGGCAACAAGTTCCTGGATTTTTCGGCGGGCATCGCCGTGGTTTCCACCGGCCACTGCCATCCTCACGTCGTCGAGGCCATACAGCGCCAAGCCGGCGAGCTGATCCATATGTCGGGCACTGATTTTTATTATCCCAACATGATTGAGCTGGCCGACCGCATCTCCGCGATCGCGCCCATGAAAGGCCCGCACCGGGTTTACTACGGCAACTCCGGCACCGAGGCCGTGGAAGCCGCGATCAAACTGGCGCGCTACCACACCCGGCGGCCCAACATCATCGCGTTCCTGGGAGCGTTTCACGGGCGCACTATGGGCTCGCTGGCGCTTACCGCCTCCAAGCCCCAGCAGCGCCGCCGCTTCATGCCGCTCATGCCCGGCGTGACCCACGTTCCTTATCCCAATGCGTATGGCGCCGGATATAGCGACGCGCTCGAGGCCGAAACTTTTGCCCTGGACTGCGCGCGCTATATCGAAGAAACGTTGTTTCGCACCATCCTGCCACCGGAAGAAGTGGCGGCCATATTTGTGGAGCCCATCCAGGGTGAGGGCGGGTACGTCGTCGCGCCGGATAATTTTCTGCAGGAGCTGCGCGCCATCTGCGATCGTCACGGCATACTGCTGGTCGCCGATGAGGTGCAATCGGGCGCCGGACGCACCGGAAAATGGTGGGCTATGAGCCATTCCGGGGTCGAACCCGACATCGTTTGCATGGCCAAAGGAATGGCCTCGGGCATGCCGCTGGGCATTACGGTGAGCAAGGCCGAGATCATGGACTGGGTACCGGGATCGCACGCTTCCACCTTCGGCGGAAATCCCGTGTGCATCGCCGCCGCACTGGCCACCATGGATGTGCTCGAAAGCGAAGGCATCGCCAACGCCGAGGCGGTGGGCGCGCACATGATGTCCCGCATGAAATCTTGGCTGGCGCAGCACCGCATGGTGGGCGACGTTCGCGGAAGGGGCCTGATGATCGGCGTGGAAATTGTGCTCGACCAGGCGACCCGCGAGCGCGGGCATGATGAGCGCGATCGCATCGTGGAATTGGCGTTCGAGCGCGGGGTCTTGTTCCTGGGAGCGGGAGAGAATTCCATTCGCATCGCCCCGCCGCTTATCGTGACCAGGAAGCAGGCCGATGTCGCGATGGATGTGCTCGAAGAATGCATCGCCATCGTGGAGCGCGAGTAAGGCGCCGCGAAAAGCGCCTAAATGTCGTGGGACGGGCTGCGGTAGATGGCGGCGACAATGAGGCCGGCTACAACGTTCATGATCAATTCCAAGCCGATCTGCATGCCGACCACGTCGCCCGGCCAGGGCTGGATGGCATAGTAAACGATGTATTCGCTCACCGATGTGATAATCCACACCGCGATGCCATAGCGGATTCCCTGCCCGATCCAGGGGCGCTGGTTCACTCCCTGCGCGTAGATCCAGACAAAGCCCAGGGCATAGAACAGAAATGCCAATCCCAGGAAAGGCGCGTGCGCTTGGCCATCAGCCGGGGTGCGCATGAGCTGCGGGCTTTGCATGTAGCGCGGCTGCAGCAGCACTCCGTGAATGACGAAATTGGCAAGCGCGGCAAAAATCAAGACCGCGACAAAAGCGATGACCAGCTTCTTAACGTTCATGTGATCTCCTTATGCGGGGCGCCTGCCACTTTAAACCTGTTGCTGACCATTCGGCCGAATCTCAATCCTTGTCACTCTGCCCGGCTCTCTCAAAGGTTGTCATTCCGACGATCCCCAGTTTTATCGGGGTGAGGAGGAACCGCTATTGCCTGAAGAAACTTTCGGAAGCCGCCGGGGTTGTCGCGCCCCGGCCCGGGAAAGTCTGCACTACTTTACGCGAGTTTCCAAATTAATTGGGTTTAAAAAGACAAGAGGCGCGAGCAATTTCGGGAATCTGTTCCAAATCGCACACGCCTTGACACTACAATAACCGGCGCCTGATAAATTTCAGGATGCCTTCTTCTCTTTCCTGACGCCCTTGAATGGTTTTTCGGGATTTTGGTCCATGAATTCTCCGGTCGCCTTATCGCGTTTGGTCCAGGTGTGCCCGGTTTTAATTTGCGATCGTTTGCGTACCGCTCCCACTCTCTTATCGTCACCGATTGGTTTGTTGACTGCTATGTTTCACCTCCTCCAATGTTGGGATGCGAGGCAGAA
>JBBSHD010000072.1:0-8719 GCA_038253455.1 Terriglobales bacterium
GGCGGCGGATGGCGACGTGGGCCGTACCCAGACCGGAATCATCTATATCGATGAGGTTGACAAGATCGGCCGCAAGGACGAGAACCCCTCCATTACCCGCGACGTGTCGGGCGAAGGCGTGCAGCAGGCGCTGCTGAAGATTCTCGAAGGCACGATTGCCAACGTGCCGCCGCAGGGCGGGCGCAAGCATCCTCACCAGGAGTTCACCCCGGTGGACACCACCAATATTCTGTTCATCTGCGGCGGGGCATTCGTGGGCCTGGAAAAAGTCATCGGCCGCCGCATCGGCAAGAAGGCGATGGGCTTCCGCGTGAACTCGCCAGGCCGCGAAGCCGCCGAGCCGGTTCCACCCAGCAAGCGCGACACCGAGCTGCTGCAGCAGGCGCAGCCCCAGGACCTGATGCGCTTTGGCCTGATTCCCGAATTTGTCGGGCGGCTACCGGTGGTGGGAGTGTTAAACGATCTCGATGAGGACGCGTTGATCGAAATTCTGACCACGCCCAAGAACGCGATTATCAAGCAGTACCAGCGCATGTTCGAATTCGAGAACGTGAAGCTGCGATTTACCCCGGAGGCGTTGCGCGCGATCGCCCGCGAGGCCATGAACCGCAAGGTCGGCGCCCGCGGCCTGCGCATGATCCTCGAAGAATTGATGCTTGACCTTATGTACCATCTTCCCAGTCAAAAACGGATCAAGGAATTCGAGATTACCAAAGACATGGTGGAGAAAAGGGACATATCCCTCACAATGATGGAGAAGGCCGGTTAATGAATCAAGCTAAGGAAAAATTCGAAACGCGACGGCTTCCCATGATGCCGATTCGCGACGTTGTGATCTTCCCCCACATGATGACCCCGTTCGTGGTGGGGCGGGAATCGAGCGTGCGCGCGCTGGAAGATGCACTGGCGGGCGATCGCAAGATATTTCTCGCCACCCAGCACGACGCCAGCATCGACGAGCCCAAGCCCGATGAGATCTACCAGGTGGGGACCATCGTCAATATCGTGCAGAGCCTGAAGCTGCCCGACGGCAACATCAAGGTGCTGGTGGAAGGCGTGGAGCGCGGCAAGATACTGCAGATCACCGATACCGGCGGTTTTTTTCAAGCTTCGGTGCGCACCGTCAAGTATGTTAACGAAACCGTGCCCGATCTTGACGCGGTGATGCAGCGCGTCACCACCCTGTTCGAGCAGTACGTCAAGCTGTGCCAGTCACTGAACTACGAAACCATGATCGCCGCGGTGCGCATGGAAGACCCGGCCAAGCTGACCGACGTGATTGCCGCCAATCTTCAGCTTTCCATCGAAGAGAAACAGGCGCTGCTGGAAATCTTCGATCCCGTGGAACGGTTGAACCGCGTGGCCGACGTGCTTGATATTGAAATCGAAAAGCTCAACATGGACCGCACCATCCAGACGCGGGTGAAGCGCCAGATGGAACGCGCCCAGAAAGAGTATTACCTCAACGAAAAGATCAAGGCCATCCAAAAGGAACTGGGACGCGGCGAAAAGAGCGAGTGGGACGAGCTGCGCAAGAAGGTCGATGCCGCCGGCATGCCCAAAGACGTGCATGAAAAGGCGATGCAGGAGCTGAAGAAACTGGAGGCGATGCCGCCCATGTCGGCGGAATCCACGGTTTCGCGTAACTATCTTGACTGGCTGCTGGCGGTCCCATGGAAGAAGAAATCCAAGGAGATCCGCAACATCGAACGCGCGGAAAAGACCCTCAACCAGGACCATTACGGCCTGGAGAAAATCAAGGAACGCATCCTCGAATTTCTGGCGGTGCGCCAGTTGGTAAAGAACCCCAAGGGCTCGATCCTTTGTTTCGTGGGCGCTCCCGGCGTGGGCAAGACGTCGCTGGGCATGTCCATCGCCAAGGCCACGGGGCGCAAGTTTGTGCGCATGTCGCTGGGCGGGGTGCGCGATGAGGCCGAGATTCGCGGCCACCGCCGCACTTACATTGGGGCATTGCCCGGCCAGATTTTGCAGATGATGAAGAAGGCGGGCACCAAGAACCCGGTGTTCATGCTGGATGAAATCGATAAGATGGGCGCGGATTTTCGCGGCGACCCATCATCGGCGCTGCTCGAAGTGCTCGATCCCGAACAGAATTTCATGTTCGTCGATCATTACCTTGACGTGGAATACGACCTCTCCCAGGTGTTCTTCATCGCCACCGCCAACGTCATGCACACCATTCCGCCGGCGCTGCAGGACCGCATGGAAGTGATCAGGCTGCACGGCTACACCGAGCCGGAAAAACTGGAAATCGCCAAACAGTACCTGCTGGCCAAGCAACGCGAAGCTTCCGGGCTCAGCGACAAGAACATCACGCTGACCGATGAAGCCATTCGCGAAGTGATTCGTTCCTACACCCGTGAAGCCGGGGTGAGAAACCTGGAACGCGAAATCGGAAACCTGTGCCGCAAAGTGGCCCGCCGCGTCATCAAGCAGGGCGGCAAGTACAGCGTCGGGATCGACGCCGAAAATGTGAACGAATACCTGGGCGTCGCCAAATACCGCGATACCCTGGCCCACGAGAAGAGCGAAGTCGGCCTGGTCACCGGACTGGCGTGGACCGAGGTGGGAGGCACCATTCTCAGCACCGAAGTTACGATCGTCGATGGCAAGGGCAAGCTCACGCTGACCGGGAAACTGGGCGACGTGATGCAGGAATCGGCGCAGGCGGCGATGTCATACATCCGCTCGCGCGCCGCACGGCTTGGCCTCTCCCGCGACTTCTACCGCACCGTGGATATTCACGTGCACGTTCCCGAAGGCGCCATTCCAAAAGACGGACCTTCCGCGGGCATTACCCTGGCGACCGCAATCGCCAGCGCGCTGAGCAACATTCCGGTGCGCCGCGATATCGCCATGACCGGCGAGATCACGCTCCGCGGCAAGGTATTGCCGATCGGCGGATTGAAGGAAAAACTGCTGGCCGCAAACCGCGCCGGGATCATGGAAGTGCTGCTGCCCTTTGATAACCAGAAGGACCTGGCAGACGTCCCTGAGAACCTGCGGCACACCATGAAGCTGCACTTTGTGGAGAACATGGACCAGGTGCTGGCGCTGGCGTTCGAACGCCCGCTGCCCGATTATCCGGTGGATACGCCGCCGGGGATCGCGCCGGTAATTCCCGGGGCGGACGCTCCGGTTGCACACCAGTAGCTGGTTTTGATTTTGAAGGCCCGCGTCGGCGGGCCTTTTTTTGTTTTCCCGTCATGGGGGACAATAGCAGGAGCAAAAGAAAACGCGAGGTCCTTCGCTCGAACAAGAAGCAAAGGCTCGCTCCAGGATGACAAGGTGGGGTGTGTCCTCGCTCGGCTGAGCTGTCTCATACAACTTCTTTAGATTTTGGCGGAAGGCAAAAACAAGCGGAAGGCTGCGCATCATGAAGGTCTTTGCAAAATTCATTACCTCGGCCGTGGATGCCGCCGCGTTTCCCGCGGCCGGAGTGCCTGAGATTGCGTTCCTGGGACGCTCCAATGTGGGCAAATCCAGCCTGATTAATTCCTTACTGGGAACCAAGTCTGCCCATGTCAGCCGCACCCCGGGGCGCACCCAGACCATTAATTTTTTCGAGTTGCGCCGTGATCCGGTGCGGCCGGCCGCGGACTTGATGTTTGTGGATCTGCCGGGTTACGGATACGCGCGTGCGCCTTACGAGCTGGTTAGTGGCTGGCCGAAGTTTATCGACCCTTACCTGTCGCAGCGCGAGTCGCTGGCGCTCTGCATCTGCCTGGTGGATATCAGCATTCCGCCCCAGGCCAGTGATGCCCAGTTGCAGCAATTTCTGCAGGCCCACCAGCGGCCCATTCTTACGGTGGCCACCAAGAGCGACCGTCTCTCCGGCAACAAGCTGCAGACCGCGCTGCGCACGTTCGCCCAGAAAATGGGCGCGGGGAACATCATTCCCTACTCATCGAAGACCGGCGTAGGGCGCAACGAGCTATGGCGCGAAATTCGCGCGGCCGCGTTCCCATAGCCGGCCTGCGCTAACTTGCGGTCTTAATTTCCTCCCGAAGCCGCCGCGCCGGCGTGAGCCTTCAAGAAGCGCGCCAGATTTTCTCCCTGGGTATTCCGCAGGTCGATGCAGGAGTTGATGCGATCGGTGGCGTTGCGCAGGGTGCGCGCAGTGCCCGGCCGGTCCTGAGTTCCGAAGAAATTCAGCGCATCGTCGCGCAGCTCAGCGCTGCAAAAGGCCGAGATGGTGCGGATGAATCCGCTCCCCAGCTCGCTGCCCAGGCGGCCCATGATCTGCTTGTTATTGCTCTTCACGAACTCCCATGCCTGCGCCTGGGTTTCGGGACGCGACAGCAACTCGCGCAACAACGAGCTATCCTGGGTTTTGACCTCGGGCGAGATGGCATATTCGAGCGATCGCCGGACTAATGCCGGGTCCTGAAAATATCCCAGACCATGGAAGAAGCGGTAGTGCTCTTCCGGGGTCTTGGCGCTTTTCATGTGGTCGAGATACTGGGCATACAGCGCGGCATCCCCGTTTTCGGCGGCGAGATTCAACGCGTTGGTGGCCATTTCAGCATCGACGGAGGCCGGGTCCGCCATGTATTGCGCGGTCATTTTGCGGGCATAATCAATGGCATCGGGGTCCTTGCCGACGTGCGCCAGGTAATACAGCAATGTGCCCCGCAGTTCGCGGGCTTCCCCGGTATCAACCGGCGAGGCGATAAATCCCAGGGACTTCTTCGCCGGCTGCAGCGCGCGGCGCACCCACGCTTCAAACGCCGGACGGTCGGCGCTCGTCGCAATCTGATCATGCAGGGTGTTGAGAGGCTGCAACAGGTCATCGACTACTGCGGCGGTCCGCGACTGTTGCATCGATGAGATCAGGCCCAGGTAATCGTCCACGGGCTCGCGTCCCACGCGCACCAGCGCCCAGGTGTCCTCAAGAAAACTGATTCGCTCGGCATCGCTGAGAGCCTGGGCCGGCCTGGTGTTGCCCAGGGTCGCGGCAATTTTGCTGACCGTGCCGGAATCGTACCCGGTGCGGAAGTATCCCTGGCCGCCGGCATTGGCAAACACCCAGGGACGGCACCCCGGCAGCTCAAACGTCTGTTCGCGTTCGGTCATCAGCTTGCACGAGCTCGCAGTCTTCGCGGATTCATCACCCTGGGGGCCGGTCTCCTTGAAGCACACAGGGATCTCCCACTTCTCGGGAGACCCGGATTCCAGCTTCTTACGGTCACCATAAAACCTTTGCTGCGCGAGTGTGACCTGGGTATTGGAGCCGGCGCAAGACGATCGCACCGTGATCAAAGGCGCGCCGGACTGGGTGACGAACGATTCCATGATCTTGTCCGCCGGTTTCCCGGAGGCGGATGCAATCTCGTTCCAGAAATCTTCGGCGGTGGCGTTGCCGTAGGCATGCTTCTGCAGGTAGTTGTTCACGCCCCTGCGAAATACTTCGGGGCCGACGTAGGCCTCGACCATGCGCAGCACGGATCCGCCCTTCTGGTATGAAATGGCGTCGAACATCGTGGAGATCTCCGCCGAGGTCTCAGACTTGGCGCGAATGGCGCGCACCGACGCGATGGCGTCGGTTCCCAGAGCGCGTTCGCTTTGATTCACTTCATTGAGCTCGGCGTGCCATTGCGGTCGCAGCGCTTCCATTGGCTTGTTGGCCATCCAGGTGGCGAAGCCTTCGTTGAGCCACACGTTGTCCCACCATTGCATGGTCACAAGGTCGCCAAACCACTGGTGGGCCATCTCGTGGGCCAACACGCTGAACACCGCCTTGTGAGCCTCTTGTGAATCTTTCTTGTCGTCAATCAACAACAGGGTCTCGCGATAGGTGATGGCGGCGGTATTTTCCATGGCGCCGGCGGCGAAATCGGGCAGTGCGATGACGTCGAGTTTCTTGAAGGGATATTTAATGCCGTAGTACTGGTCGTAGAAATGCAGAATTTCTTTTGTGCACTGCAGGGCGTAGCCACCCAGCTTCTTCTTTTCAGGGACGGCGCAGATGCGAATGGGAATGCCATCCTGCTCGCCCGACAGGCACTCAAAATCGCCCACCACCATGGCCACCAGGTAAGAGGACATCTTCGGCGTAGTTGAAAAAGTGATGGAATGTTTGTCAGCGCCGGGCCCCGGCGAATCCGAGATGACGGTTCCGTTGGAGATGGCGGTATCGTTCTTGTCGGTCACCAGGGTGATGTCGAAAGTCGCCTTCATCGCCGGCTCGTCGAAGCTGGGGAACGCGCGCCGCGCATCGGTAGCTTCAAACTGGGTGACCGCATATTTCCGGCGCTTGGTCTGGCTTAGGTAGAAGCCGCGCAGCTTGTCGTTGAGAACGCCGGTGAACTTCATATGGATGGTCGCCGGTCCCGCGGGCAATGGCTGTGCCAGGTTCAGCGAAATCATCTCGGCTTTTGGGTCGCTGGTAACTTTGGCTTCGCTGCCGCTGGCCGAAGCTGATGTTACGACCGCCTGTTCCACCTTGATGTCCACGGAATTGAGTGTGATGGTGGCCGTGGGCTTGATGACCCGCACCCGAATGGTTTCGTCTCCCGAAAAGCTGTTTTTATCCAGGTTCGGAGTGAAAGAAAGACGGTAGTTTTCGGGAACCACGTCGCTGGGCAGGCGCTGTGCGCTTGCCGGGAGGCAAGCCAGCGTCATGACCGCCATAAACAAACTAATAGTTTTCATTTTTTCCTCAATGATTGCGATACGAAAGACCCATGAATAATTTTCTCGCCTGTGGGCCTGTTTCAGAATAGCAAAGCCGGCCGGGATGTGCGGGGAGGCGGTCGCTTGCCCAGGCGATTAAGCATCCATCAGTTTGCCCTGGCAAATAGTCGCGACGCAGTGGTTGGCGCCAAACCAGTACGGGATCTCGCGATGGTCCGGCACGTCGAAGATTGCTAGATCCGCATCCTTGCCCGGCTCCAGGCTTCCTTTGCTCCGCCCCAGGTTGAGAGCGTGTGCGCCGTTGATGGTGGCCGCAGATAGCGCCTCGGCGACCGTCATGTTCATTTGCGTGCACGCGATCGACAGCAAGAGCGGCATGCTCATGCAGGGCGAAGTGCCGGGGTTGAAGTCGGTTGCCAGTGCGACCGCGACCCCAAGGTCAATCATGCGCCGGGCCTGGGGATACACATCGCCGCCCAGAAAAAAGGTCGCGGCCGGCAGCAATGTTGCGATGACATCAGAGGCGGCCAGAAGCCGCAGTTGATCGTCGTCACAGTAGTCGAGGTGATCGAACGACGAGGGCGCAAATTGCATCAAGCTCGCCAGCGAACTTCTGCTGAATTGCCCGATGTGCGCGCGTCTCCCCAGATGATGGCGGCGCGCGGCGGCAAAGATCTCTTCACATTCTTCAACCGAAAAGGCGCCGCGCTCACAGAAAACGTCAACGAAAACAGCCAGTTTCAGCCGGGCCGCCTGGGGAATCATTTTTTCACATACCTCATTGATGTAAGCGTCGCGGCTGGCGTGATATTCGGCGGGGACTATGTGCGCACCCAGCAGGGTGGGAACAACCGTTCCCGGCCACTCGCCGGCAGCATCGCGAATTGCGCGCAGCGACTTCATTTCCGCGAGGTGCGAAAGTCCGTAACCCGACTTGGCTTCAACCGTAGTGGCGCCGTGCCGCAACATCTCGTCGAGGCTGCGGCGCGCGCGTACCGCCAGCTCGGCCTGGGTGGCGCCGCGCACCGCCGCGACGCTGGAGCGAATTCCTCCTCCGGCAGCCGCGATCTCCTCATAGGTGGCGCCGGCGATGCGCGCTTCGAAATCCACCAGCCGGGGCGCGGCGAATATCAAATGAGTGTGCGAATCTACAAATCCCGGCAGCACGGTCTTGCCGGCACAATCGATCACCGGGATTCCCTTACCATGCTTCTTGAACCACGGGTCACGCCTGACCTCGGCGGCTTTGCCGGCGGCGAGTATCTTCCCGCCGGCGCAAAGCACCGCGCCATTGCGCACCACGCCAATGTCGTTCAACTGCGCACCGCGCCGTGGGCCGGGCGCACCGCGCATGGTGATGAGATGGGAAATATTTGTGAGAAATAGCGAGGGCTGGAAGGCTTCCCTGCTTGAGCGGGCGGGCCGCCGGGCCTTGGGTTTTATTCTGGCTGCCGGAGCCGGCTTCGCTGCGTACTTTTTTGTCACGCCCGGCTTCTTTCGCGAAATCATTCCTCTGCAACCGTTGCCTTGGGGACGGCCACATCCGAAGAAGGCGCAGGGCCCGCCATCGGCGTCACCAGGTTCGACTGGGCGGCGAAATCAATCGCCGCTTCATACCCGGCATCCACGTGGCGCATCACGCCAATAGCGGAGTCGTTGGTGAGCACCCGCTCGATCCGCGCCGCCATCTCCTCGCTGCCATCAGCTACCGTGACTTGTCCGGCATGCAGGGAATAACCGATGCCCACGCCGCCGCCGTTGTGAATCGAAACCCAACTGGCGCCGCTGGCGGTGTTGAGCATGGCATTGAGCAGAGGCCAGTCGGCTACGGCGTCGCTGCCGTCCTTCATCTTTTCGGTTTCGCGGAAGGGCGAGGCCACCGAGCCGCAATCCAGGTGGTCGCGGCCGATCACCACCGGGGCTTTTATCTTTCCGTTTTTGACCAGCCGGTTGATGGCAAGTCCAAATTCTGCGCGCTCGCCCAGTCCCAGCCAGCATATGCGCGCCGGCAAACCTTGAAACTTGATCCGCTTGCGGGCCAGGCGGATCCAGCGATCGAGGA
>JBBSHD010000073.1:0-8596 GCA_038253455.1 Terriglobales bacterium
CGCGGCGAAAGCTTGGTAAGAAACGCGAGAAATTTAATGAGGACGAGAGGATAAACGTGAGGGATCACGCGCAGTTGATGCAGAACTCGGCGGGCTTGCTGCGCCCCCAGGCGTAGTCCACTGGCCAAGATGGTGAGTCCGATAACCGCATTGATCGAGTGGCCCGAAGCCCACTCAAAATGTCCTTGGACAGAAGAACACGATTTATATGTTCTTCGGGACAGAAGTACGCGTTTTAAATGAATTGTCATTTTGAGCGCAGCCGAGGAACCTTTTGTTTCCTTGACGCAACCCGTGCCATCGGCCCAGCCGGAGACTTAAAGAAGCGACGCAAGGTACTACGCGTAGCCTGCCGTTGACTCTTACGCGGAAAGGAAACAATTCTTTCACCAGGGGCACAGCTCCAAGCCCCACGGAGCTCGATTCAAGTAAAACTTTGGAAGATTTCCTGGTTTGCCAGACGGATCAAAGGCAGGCTGCGCTTAGAACCCGTTCGAAGTTCCGGTGAGTCCATTGATTCAGGCTGACACTCCTACCACCTTAAATGAAACAAAAGGTTCCTCGGCTGCGCTCGGAATGACAATTCATATTAAACATGAGCTGATCGAGGGTGACTGCGTTCTCGGATATAACTATTGAGAAATTGCTCTAGCGGGGTCACCAGTTTCTGTAGCAACGGCAAAGGCAAAAGAAAACACGAGGTCCTTCGCTAAAACAAGATGCAAAAGCTCGCTCCAGGATGACAAGGTTTATGGTGTGTTCGCTCTCCTGAATTTCTCCATGCAACTTCTTGAGTTCTTCGCGGAAGAGCTAAGAGTCGAAGCCCTTCACTTCAGTCCGGCCCCTCATTTTGTTTTCTTCCTTCCACTCCTCTAAACACTCCCGCTCTTCCGCTCAAATTTCTTCTTCAACTTCTTTAAATTTCTTCTGCCGCTCTCCTCAAATTTCTTCCTCCACTCTCTTCGACAAGTCCAGGTACAGCAGCGAAGCCAGAATCGCTGATGCCACTACCAGTACCGCTCCCAGGGAATAGCTGTGCAACAGTAATTTCCCGCTGCCCAGCAGGGCGCAGTACACCATCCCACTGCCTAACAGCCATGCCATCAAGTTGCGGCCGAGGTCGCGGGTGGGGGTCACCTCGGGAGCCAGCTTTGCGACCGCCTGCCAGCCGGTTACGTGGGGACGCACCTTGCGGTAGAAGGCCAGCAAGACTTCCTGCGGCTCGGGCCTGGTCATCATGGTCACGATGATCCACACTACCGTCGTGGCCAGGGTGGTGGTCAGCGCGCTTTTGGCGAAGACCACCGGGCCGGGGCCGGTGAAGGGCAAGCCCAGGGGCTGCAACAGCGTGGTTCCGGGAATGCCGAAGCGGACCAGCACCGACGTGAGCAGGGCGGCGCTCATGGCGCTGATCTCGCTCCAGGCATTGATGCGCCACCAGTACCAGCGCAGAAGGTAGACGCTGCCGGTGCCGGCGCCGACTTCGAGAACAAATTCCCATCCTGACTTGATGGACGCCAGTTCGGCGGCCACCAGGCCGGATGCGAGAACTAATATCACCGTTACCACGCGCGAGATGTTTACGTAGTGACCTTCGCTGGCCTTGGGACGGATGAATCGCCGGTAGAAGTCGGAAACCAGGTAAGAGGCGCCCCAATTGAGCTGGGTTGCGACCGTGGACATGAAGGCCGCCAGGAAGCCGGCGAGCGCCAGGCCGCGCAGTGCGGGCGGCAGGAAGTGGGTAAGCACCAGCATGTAGCCGCTCTCGGGGTGCTCGAGATTGGGATACAGAACGATGACCGCGAGGGCGGTGATGATCCAGGGCCAGGGTCGGATGGCGTAGTGGGCAATGTTGAACCACAGCACTGACAGCATGCCGTGGCGCTCGTTGCGCGCGCTGAAGATGCGCTGGGCGATGTAGCCGCCGCCACCGGGCTCGGCGCCGGGATACCAGAACGCCCACCACTGCACCCCGAGGTTCACGGTAAAGGTGATGACCGGCAACATCCACCAGCCTTCGCTGGTGAATCCTCGCGAGAAGTCGGGGAAGAATGCGATGGGATTGCCAAAGGCGACGCCCTCGTGTGGCGGGCGGGCCACCTGCAGCTTGGCCAGCATGACATCCATGCCGCCGATGGCGCGGACGGCGTAAAAAGCGACCGCGATGACGACTCCCATTTTCAACACGAATTGAAACAGGTCAGTCCAGAGGACGCCCCACAGCCCGCCGATGGCGACGTAGAACCCGGTGAAGGGAATGAGGAAAAAGACGCAGATGGCGAGGGCGACGTGATCGCTTACGCCGAGAGCGGCGGCCACGATGCTGGTCATGGCCTTGGTGACCCATCCCAGGATGAGGCAATTCATCAGCAGGCCAAGATAGATGGCGCGAAAGCCGCGCAGGAAAGCGGCGGGCTTACCGCTATAACGCATCTCGGCGAACTGCACGTCAGTCAACAAGCCGGAACGGCGCCACAGGCGGGCGAACAAAAATACCGTCATCATGCCCGAGAGCAGAAAGCTCCACCACAACCAGTTGCCGGCGATTCCCTGGGTATAGACGAGGCCAGTGACCACCAGCGGAGTGTCGGCGGCAAACGTGGTGGCCACCATGGAAGTACCCGCCAGCCACCAGGAGACGGTGCGTCCGGAGACAAAATATTCGTCCACACTTTTTCCGGAGCGGCTGCGGAAATAAAGACCGACGACCAGGGTAATGCCGAGGTATCCGACGATGGTTAACCAGTCGAGAATGGTGAGAGTCATAGTTTGCTCGTGGCGACGGCCCGCGGGGGCGTCCCTTTCTGAAATTAACGGGAAAGAGTCAAGATGATACCGGACGCCAGTCGGAAAGGTGAGCGGTTTTCATTTTTTCTACCGGATGGCCGAGAGTCTTCCCGGCAAAACTCTCCCACCAATCGTGCGGGGGAGCCATTCGAGAGTGACGGTGAGATGGGCGGCGGCGATCGTGATTTCTTCAGGGGTGCATACTCCGGCGTAAGAGGAGATGGCGGGAGGCATAGTCGGGTCTCCGTATAGAAGGGTGAATCAGTATAGGGTCAGCGCCGCCCGGCTTTGTAACCTGGCTTGAATGAGATACGCTGGCTTGCTTATGGGGGATAAACGCCAAGGTTGTTGAATCTAACCGAGCATCATCACGAAACTGCGCCTGCAATCACAATTCCGCCGGGCGGTTCAGCTTTTATGCGATTGGAGATACAACAGCGTCAGAGCTTCGCAGGAAGGCAAAGTTGTGAGCGGATTCTGATTCGCAAGCAATCGAGAGTCGTTTGGACTGCGGCGGTGATCCTGGGAACCGCGCTGCTGACCTTCGCGGCCCCCGGTCATCGTAATGCTGCGGGGAATGCGCGGCGGTTATCGTCGAGATTGCAGCCGGTGCTGGATGCCAGCTTCGCCAGCGTGCGCGGGACGGCGGTGGTGCTGGATATGGGCACCAATTCGATTGTGGCGCAAAGCCATCCCGAGGTCGCAGCGCGTCGGCTGACCAGTCCGGGCTCGGCGGTCAAGCCATTCGTGCTGGAAGCGCTGTTACGATCGCGCGGGTTTGATCCGCAAAAGCGAATTCTTTGCCTGCGCCATTTGCGGATCGGATCACGGCAATTCGACTGCACTCATCCGGCAAGCCCCGCGAGCCTGTCGGCGCCTGAGGCCCTGGCCTATTCCTGTAATTATTATTTTGCGATGGCCGCATTGCTGTTGGCGCCGGGAGCACTCGAGGAAGAGTTTGCCCAGGCGGGGCTGGCGTCGCTCACCGGACTCGCCGCCGGGGAGACCACCGGCACGATCCATCGGTCCCAGGACAATGCCGAGCGCCAACTATTGGCGTTGGGCAGCGCGGGCATCGAGGTTACACCCCTGGAACTGGTGGAGGCTTACCGGGCGCTCGCGCTCCGAATCCACGAACGTTCGGGCGATCAGCAGCGAGAGTCGATTCTCGCCGGAGCCCTCCGAGACGCCACTAGTTACGGCATGGCGAGCGGTGCCGCGGTGGAGGGGCTCACGATCGCGGGCAAGACCGGTACCAGCCGGTCTTTGGGGTCAAGTCGGACCCATGCCTGGTTCGCGGGATACGCTCCCGCGGACGCGCCTGAAATTGCCGTGGTGGTGTATGTCGAGCAGGGCCGCGGCCCGATGGAAGCGGCTGCGATCGCGCATAAAATATTTGCCGCATATGGCGAGAGCGTGAAGGCAACATCGAAACCTGAAGTGAAAACGAGACCGCACGAGCAATGAAGTCTCCGATCAGGGGCGGTCTCGTACTCGCGGCTGCGATTTTTATTCCGGCGACGGTGGTTGGCCAACAACCCGCCCTGACCATCCGCTTGTTTTCCGTCCACGCTCCCGAACGTATTTTGCTTTCTCCGGGATCAGGTGGATTTCATTTCAAAAAATGCGTCTCATGCGAAGACAGCCTAGGGACGGCGCCGCTGGTTCTTCACGCCGTGGCCGAACATCTCGCTGTGACCGTCGAGCCGCATGGAGTATTGACTCGGGGCCCGGCGCCGGCCATTGCCGCAAACGGCCTGGTTCAGAAGAAGACTACTGCTACGGCCAGGAACCGCGCTCACCTCTCCGAATCGGGGGGAATTCGATTTGAAACTCCAGGCAATGGCGCTGTGACGGGATTCAGCAGCACTGAGCTGCAGGTGACCGGCAGCTACCGGCTGGCCGTTCCGGCAGGGCCGGGTGAGCAACTCGCAGGATCACCCATGATGGGCCCCGGCGACCTGACGTTTCCGATGACCCTTACGGCGCACCAGGGACGCATCATCGCCAATATAAAAATTCCGGTGGAAGATTACGTGCGAGCCACGGTCGCGGGCGAAAGCCTGCCTTCGGATCCTAATGAATCGCTCAAAGCCATGGCGGTGGTGGCGCGGACGTTTGCGGCGCGGTTCCGCCCTCGTCATTCTGCCTGGCACGTTGATTTTTGCGACTCCACGCACTGCCAGAAATTGAGTTTCACCAAACAGTCCCCGCGCATTCAGGCCGCTGTACAGGCCACGGCCGGAGAGATGCTGTGGCACCAGGGCAGACCGGCTTCGACCTATTACCACCAGAATTGCGGAGGCACAGTTGCTGCCGCCGGCGAAGTCTGGCCTGATGAGGCGAGATCTTACCTGCAGCAGCACCCTGATCCCTACTGCCTGCGGGCCAGCGGCGGGTGGATGACGAACATCAAGAAATTAGATTTGCAAAAAGCGCTGCTGGAATCCGGCATCCGCGTACCCCGCGACCTGCAAAGCATCACCATCGCTTCGAAAACTCCGTCGGGACGCGTGCAGCGCCTGCGATTGCTGGGCGCCAATGGGGCGAGTGAAGAGCTGCAAGCTTCCAGCTTGCGCTTTGCCGTGGGGCGCACCCTGGGATGGAACCGTATTAAGAGCGACCTGTACGACATTCGCGAGGGCGGCAGCGAGATCTACCTGCAAGGCAGAGGCTCAGGCCATGGCGTGGGCTTGTGCCAGGTGGGCGCTACCCAGATGGCGAAGGAAGGCAAAGACTATCGCGAGATACTGAAGTTTTATTACGCCGGAACGAAATTGGGGGTTTCCGCCCAGGGCATCGATTGGCAGACGCTGCGCAATGAGCGCGTGGAGGTTTTGACCACCCAACCTGATCGCGACCGGTCGCTTATGGAGAGGGCCGGCAGATTGCTGATTGAATCGGAGGCGCGATCGGGCTTGCACATGAAGGAGCGGCCGCAAATCAAGATTTATCCAACCGTGGCAATCTTCCGCGACGCCACCGGCGAGCCGGGATGGGTGGCGGCGAGCACGCGCGGGCAGATCATCCGTTTGCAACCGCTGGCAACGCTGCGAGGGCGCGGCATTGTCGAATCGACATTGAGACATGAATTCATGCATCAACTGGTGGAAGCCAACGCGTTGGCATCGCTGCCGCTGTGGTTCCGCGAAGGCCTGGTGGGTTTTCTGGCGGGCGAAAATGCTGGAGAGCCCGCCCTGCGAGGCACTAAAGAGTTGACCAAACTGGATATGGCCGGCATCGATGAAAAGATTTCCCATCGCGTCGATGCCGCAGCAATGCGCAGCGCCTATGCGGCCGCGCGGCGTGAAACGGGAGAGTTGGTTGAGATATACGGCCGAAGCGAGGTGCTTTCGTGGCTAAACCGCGGCCTCCCCGTCGCGGTGATCGCCCGCATCCTGAATGGGGGCAGGCACCCGCGGGGGGACGGTGTCGAAGGCGCAAAGGATATCCCCCGTCAAGGCGAGCGCCAGCATCCATGAGAAGAGAGCTGCCAGGAACGCGGCGGACAATCGCAGGGCCAGGCTGATCATCTGCATGGGAAGGCCGGCGCCCGGTCTCCAATCCATCAGGTGGGCAGGCAGCCAAATTCCTAACAGCGCAAGCACGGCCATGAGGAGCCAATACTTGAGATGGCCCAAGGGCCGCCAAGCGTGACTCGCGCCGGCAAAACCGCGCCCGGCAAGCTGCATTCCCAAGGGAAGAAACAAAACCGGAAACAAATAGTATTTTGCGATCCAGATGAGATGGGAGGCGGTCTCGTCCACCGCATTCTGAGAAACTGAGCCACGCAATGATGCCGGCCACATGGAACGAAAGTACGCACCGGCGGCAGTGGCAGAATCCCCGGCTTCGTCCAGCTTGTAAAACACAAATATAACGATCAGCAGCCAGCACAAGAATGCGGGCAGATGGCGTAAACAGGCCCGGGTTGCGCTGCGGACGGGCGAAACTGTTTCTAAGGAACACTGGCGAAAATAATTCATGGTGAGCGCTTGCAGAATTACCACGCCGGCAACGATGGTGAATCCCAGAAGCGCGGTGAGGACGAGCTGGGCGGCAAGGCGTTCGGGGATCCAGAGCCAGACGATGAACAGCAGGAACAAGAGCGGGTGGCCCAGCAACTGCAAGAGCAGAATGCGTGCGGACCGGCGAATTGCGAGAATTGAGTTGCGCATGGCCGCCAGCATCACTTCACCTCCACGGCGGCGGGATCGCTGATCGCCAGAACCGAGGGCTGGTACATGGGCTGCACCAGGGCGGGACTGACCTTGAACAACCCGGGGTTGACCACCTTCAGCAGGTAGACGTATTCAGTACGGCCTTTGAAATAGGTCTGGAAGATGGCGGCGCGATCATCGTGGAACTCACGCCGCGAGAATGTGAAGTACCACCAGGATGGCTTGGTCCGCAGTTCGTAAATGTCATCGCGTTCGATGAATTCGGCGCCTGCGGGGATGGGATCTTCCACCAGAAGGTATTTCCACTCCCCGCCGCTGACGGTGATCCGCACCGCGAGAATGTCACCAGGCTTGAGGGACCCACTCAGGGGCTGCAAATCGTAAACGATTCGCGGCTGGCGGTCCGTGATCTTGTCTTCAGGCGTGGTGGCGGCGGCAAGACGGAAATAATCGCGGCTAATGTTCAAGGCCATGCTGCCATTCTGGTAAAGCTTCTTATCGGACGAGAAGTATTCCGCCCGGGTTGACCAATAAAGCCTTCCGGGGCCGTTCTTGCGGATCTCAATGGCATTACTGCCGGCCTTCAGTTGTGCAGCCGGAATGTGGATGCCAGGCGCGCCCGTGCTCAGCGCCTGCTGGGCATTGAATGATTTCGCCAGCACCGGCTTCCCATTGACGGTGACGGCGGCGGAGAAATGGGCCTCGAGCTCGTGACTGTTTTTAAGATATTCGGTGAGCCCGAAGATGACCATTGCAGTCTGCTTGGTGCTGACCCAGAAATAAGCTTCGCTACGGTGGTTGACGAGCCACATGGCAGCTTTAGGCAACAGCGGGCTATCCGGCCTGGTTTGGGCCAGCAGCTTGAGCGCATAGGCGGTGGTCTCGGGGGTGTCATCGGTGTAGATGTCCATGAGACCGTCGAACGGCGCCGGCCAGTGGGCTGCCATATCTTCGAGCTTGACCCGTTGCTCCAGCATGGCGGCCGCGTCGCCGGCCCGAGGGTCGTTGCCGAGGCGCATCGCCAGGCCCGCCAAAGCAATTCCGTGCGACGAAAGGTTTTCTTTCCGCTGCCACAGATAATCAAGAGACGATTGGTCCCGAACCCCACTTTGAGCCAGCGCAAGCACGACGTAGGCGCGAAGATCGGCAATCATCTTGGGATGATTCTGCAGCTGTTGCTGCAGCCAGGCTTGCGCCTTGGGTAGCACTTCGGGTTTCACCTCGTAGCCGGCGGCGCTTGACTGTCCCAGGCCGCTCACCACGTAAGCGGTCATAAAGACCATGCTGTCGTCATCCTTCCACCATCCCCAGCCGCCATCCTCGTGTTGATAGTCGTAAAGACGTTCCATGCCGGCATGAATTTTGAGCTTCAACTCGGCGGGATCGACGTTGGACTTCAGGTGAAGCTCCTTGAGGGCATTGGCCACTACGATGTTGGGCAGGAAGCTGGACATGGTCTGCTCGGTGCATCCGTAGGGATAAGCGGTGAGATATTGCAGTGCGCCGAAAATCGTTCCCGCCAGCGAAGGGGACACCGAGATGTCGAGACCGTGAGAGGCGGGATCGCTGGACTGGGGATAACTGATGTCCAGCGTGTTGGCGCCCTGGAGGTCCGTGATGGCGCCCGA
>JBBSHD010000074.1:0-8580 GCA_038253455.1 Terriglobales bacterium
ATTTCAAGCGTCTGGCGGCGCAGCACCCAGGCATTAACCTGGGCACCTACGTGGGTGCGGCGCAGGTTCGACGCATCGTGGTCGGGGACGCCAATCGCGAGCCCACCCCCGCCGAGCTCGCGCGCATGCAGGAATATGTGAACGACGCCATGCTCAGCGGAGCGATGGGTGTTTCCAGCGCTCTGATCTATGCCCCGGGAAATTATGCGAAGACCGAAGAGCTGATCGCGCTGGCCAAAGTTGCCGCCAAATATGGCGGCATCTATGCGACCCACATGCGCAATGAAGGGGACGATGAAATGGCGGCCTTGCAGGAAGCGTTTCGCATCGGCCGCGAAGCCGGCTTGCCGGTGGAAATCTTTCATTTGAAGGCCTCGGGAAGACAAAACCGTGGGAAAATGCAGCAGGTGGTGGCCGCCATTGAGACCGCGCGCGCCACAGGTCTCGACGTCACCGCCGACCAGTATCCTTATCTCGCCGGGGCCACGTCGCTGGGCTCGGCCGTCCCGCCGCGCTTCCACGACGGTGGCCGCGACGCGTTTTTAGCGCGGCTGCGCGATCCGGCGCAGCGTGCCGCGATCCGCGAAGCCTTGAACGGATCGGGCGCCGTGGAAAATCTCTGGCGCGGCTCCGGGGGCGCCGAGGGCGTGCTGGTCAACTCCATCTTTGAACCCGAATTGAAGAAGTTCGAAGGGCAGACGGTGGCCGCCATTGCCAAGGCTCAGCACAAAGACCCGGTGGATGCGATGCTCGACCTCGTCCTCGCCGATCACGACAACACCGGCGCAATTTATTTCCTGATGGATGAGGCCGACGTGAAGCTGGCCATGCAGAAGCCCTGGGTCAGCGTGGGCACCGATTACGGAGAAGTCAGTCCCACCGGGCCGTTGAGCGAAGGCAAGGCCCATCCCCGCGCCTACGGTTCGTTTCCCCGGATATTGGGAAAGTACGTGCGCGATGAGCACAATCTGTATCTGGAAAACGCCATCCGCAAATTTACCGCCCTGGCGGCGCGCCGCATGAAGCTAAGCAGACGCGGGATGATTCTGCCGGATTACTTCGCTGACATCACCATTTTCGATCCAGCCACGGTGCGCGACGTCGCCACCTACGACAATCCCAACCGGCTGTCGGAAGGGATTAAATTCGTGCTGGTCAACGGTGTGGTCGCGCTGGCCGATGGCAAGCTCACCGGCGAGCTCGGCGGCCGCCCGCTGCGCGGTCCCGGTTACGCGGGGCGCGGATTGACACCCGAAGGCTTGCCGCGTCCCGGCCAGATTCAGGGTGTGATTACCGACGAGGAAGGGTGGCCGCTGCCGCGAACCCGGGTCACATTACTTGAAGCCGGCGGCAAGGTTCGCTCGACTTTTGAAACCAGCATCACCGGGCGCTATGAAATTCCGCCGGGGGCCGAGTGCATGGGGTGCACACTTATGGCCGAGCGTACGGGCTTTCGCGCCGCGCAGCAGGCCGTCAACTACAACGGCGCCAACTCGTTATGGTTCAGCTTTGCCATGACGCCGCAGTGAAGATTGCGGCTTAACGCAGATGCAGATGCCAAAACACGTAGCTGAGCACCTCGCGCAAGACCAGCCCTGCGCGCTCGCGACGGCCCATCCGCCGGGGATAGGGCCGTGGCGACCCATAGACCACGATGCCTTGGGTTTCGAGCATGCGCTTGACGCGAAACATGTGGTAATCGTCGCTCACCGCCACGCAGGTGCGCATGTTATTGATTTTCATGATCGCCGCCACCCGCTTGGCCGACTGCCAGGTATCCATCGCCTGGGTTTCGGCGATGAGCTTGTTGGCAGGGACCCCCAGGCCGATGAGGTAATCGCGGCTTACTCCGCCTTCGCTGAAGTGCGAGTCGCGCCCTCCGCCGGTGGTGATGATGAACGGCGCGATTTTTTTCTGGTAAAGAGTGAAGGCGTGGTCGGCGCGCGCTTTCAACACCGGCGATGGCTTGCCGTAATATTCAGCTGCGCCAAACACCACGATCACATCCGCAAGCTGGGTCTCATCCTGGCGCGCCTGCAGCGAAATCATCACCGACAGAACGGCGACAAAGATGATGCCGGCCAGAGCCAGCAGGACCGCTAAGCGCAGCAACCAGCGCCGCCTGGCCGGAGGCCTGGCAGGCTTTGACCGCCGGGAATTTGCGCTATCGCGTGGCGCCATCAACTGGGCAGCGGAGGCCCGAGAACCTGCTCGACTTCTTTGGCGGAGATGGCGCCTTGCCGCACCACGCGCCAGCCTCCGGATTCGTCGCTCAAATCCACGATGGTGCTGGGCACCTGTCGCGGAGAAGGCCCGCCATCCACGATGAACTCGATGCGCTCGTTCAACTGTTCGCGCAGTTGCTCGGCGGTGGTGCATTCCACCGCGCCGCTGAGGTTGGCCGACGTGGCCGTAAGCGGAACTCCGGCCGCGCGCAACACCGCAATGGGAATCGCCGCCGCCGGCACTCGCAGCGCCACGTTGCCCGTGTTGGCCGTAACTTTCAGCGGTAGCCGCGACGATGCCTTCACGATGATGGTGAGCGGTCCCGGCCAGAATTTTCGCGCCAGATCATAGAAGTTGTCGCTTGGCGGCCGCGCCAGCACTTCCGCTTGTTCGACGTCGGCGATGAGTAACGACAGTGCTTTATGGCGCGAGCGCGACTTGATATCGTAAATGCAGTCCACCGCATGCAGGTTCAGCGGGTCAGCCGCCAGCCCGTAAAACGTGTCGGTGGGCATACCCAGCACCCGCCCTGCCAGGATGAGCTGGGCCGCGTACTGAATGAGGTCCGGTTCCGGATTTTCCGGATTGATCTTGATTACTTCAGCAGCCAAATCAGTTCCTTTTCACGATTGCGGGATTGCGGGAAACTAACACATAGCGCCCCTGCCCGCAAGCATACAGGGAACCCCCGGGCGGCGGGTCTCCGCGCCAGGCTCTCTCCCATCCCGGCCCGCACAGGTTAGTCGCATGTATCATGTTTTCTGTGGCTCCCACCGGCTTTGATGCTCGTATTCGTCCTGTAACCAGCAGGCAAAACGCCCTTGTGAAAGACCTGCGCGGCGCTTTTGCGCGTTGTGCCCTGACTCCCGGCGGCTGCCTCGCCATCGAAAGTCCGCGCATGATTGAGGAGGCCCTTCGCAGCGGCCTCAAAATCGAAGCGGTGTTTTTTGCGGAATCGGCCACCGCCACCAGCACCCGCCTGCTGCCGCAATTTGGCAAACAGGTGCAACTGCTGATGCTGCCTGATGACGTTTTTGCCGGAGCCGTTAACACCGAGACTCCCCAGGGAGTCGCCGCCCTGGTGCGCCTGACCGCCACGTCCATGGAAGATATGTTCAGCGCGGAGCAACCGTTGATCCTGGTGGCCGCCGGAATCCAGGACCCCGGCAACCTGGGCACGCTGCTGCGCTCCGCCGAGGCCTTTGGCGCTCACGGCGTGATCGTAGGCGATGCCAGCGTCAGCCACTTCAATCCCAAGGTGGTGCGCGCCGCCGCAGGTTCTCTCTTCCGCCTGCCCATCGTCCGCATCTCGCTGGCTAACGCCGTGGCCGCGCTACGCGGACGCGGGCTGCGGCTGCTGGCAACCTCCTCGCACAGCGGCGACCCGCTGCCCCTGGCCGATCTCAAGCAAGGCGTCGCCGTGTTGATCGGCAATGAGGGCGCCGGACTCTCCCGGGAGGTCATGTGTTCGATGGATGGCACATTCGTCATTCCGCACTCTGCCCGCGTCGAATCTCTCAATGCCGGCATGGCCGCCTCCATCGTGTTGTATGAAGCCGCCAGGCAGCGCCAATCGTTTCTCCCGGCCTCTCTCCCGGCATCGCTCACGCCATCGAAGGGGCGAGGCATAAAGACGTAACTGCGATCCTGATATGGGCCTCTTCAATTCCGTCCCCAACCCGGCACAACAGTTTGACCGGCAATCACCGCTGGCCGAGCGCATGCGCCCGCGCACCCTGGAAGAATTCATGGGGCAGGAGCAGATACTGGCGCCGGGCAAACCGCTGCGCCTGCAGATCGAGCGCGACGATCCCGGATCCATCATTTTCTGGGGACCGCCCGGGGTGGGCAAGACCACGCTGGCCAAGATCATCGCGCAGCTCACCCGCGCCGAGTTCATCGAATTTTCCGCGGTCATGTCCGGCATCAAGGAAATCAAGCAGGTCATGGTCGATGCGGAGCGCGCCCGCCAGTACGGCACCCGCACCATCGTCTTCGTGGACGAGATCCATCGCTTCAACAAGGCGCAGCAGGATGCGTTTCTGCCTCACGTCGAGCGCGGAAACATACGCCTCATCGGCGCCACCACCGAAAACCCTTCGTTCGAGATCATTTCCGCCCTGCTTTCGCGCTGCCGCGTGTACACCCTCAAGCCCTTGACCGCGCAGCAAACTATTACCCTGATGCAGCGCGCCCTGGCCGACGCGGAGCGCGGCCTGGGAAAGCTGCACGTGACCGCCAGCGGCGAAACTTTGCAGCGGGTGGCTGATTATTCCAATGGCGATGCCCGCAGCGCCTACAACGTTCTAGAACTCGCCGCCCAGACCGCACGGGTTCATTCCGTCGAAGCCCCGGCGGGAGGTGCGGATGCAGCTCCGGTTGCCATCACCGCCGAGGTTCTGCAGGACGCGTTGCAGAAAAAAGTTTTGCCCTACGACAAGCAGGGCGAAGAGCACTTCAACCTGATTTCCGCGCTGCATAAGTCGGTGCGCAACAGCGACCCCGACGCCGCGCTGTACTGGCTGGGGCGCATGCTCGAATCCGGAGAAGACCCGCTGTTTATCGCGCGCCGCGTGGTGCGCATGGCGGTCGAGGACATTGGCCTGGCTGCTCCTGAAGCCCTGCAGCTCTGCATGTCGGCGCGGGACGCCGTCCACTTCATTGGCATGCCCGAGGGCAATCTTGCCCTGGCCCAGGCGGTGGTCTATCTCGCCCTGGCGCCTAAATCCAACGCGCTTTACGTGGCCTATAACGCCGTTCTGGCCGACGTGGAACAAACCAGCGCCCAGCCGGTGCCACTGCACCTCCGCAACGCTCCCACCGCGCTGATGAAAAATATGGGGTACGGCGCGGGCTACCAGTACGCCCCCAATCTCGAATCCGGAGTCGCCGATATGGTCTGCCTGCCTGACAACCTCGTGGACCGAAGTTATTACCAGCCGGCCGGGGAGGGCTATGAGACCCAGTTGCGCGCCCGCATGGAAGAAATCAACCGCCGCAAGAAGCCGGGCTGAGCCCGCCAAAGGGCCATTACCTCGGTAACAAAGCGCCGCCAATGGCGCCGGTATATACTTTTAATAGAGTGAGTTATCCCCCCAGGACGTCATCGAATGACTGAAGAAAAACGCGGTAAGCCTCTGGTTCTGATCGTCGATGATGAACGTGTCATCGCCGATACCCTTGCCATTATCCTTAACAAGTCAGGTTACGACGCCACCGCCGTTTACTCCGGCATCGAGGCCGTGGAAAAAGCGCGGCAGATGAAACCCGACCTCGTGATCAGCGACGTAGTCATGGCTGACATGAACGGCATTGACGCATCCATTGAGATTCGCAAGATTCTTCCCGAGTGCAAGATACTTTTGTTTTCAGGACAAGCCGCCACCAAGGACCTTCTGGCCAAGGCGCGCGCCGATGGCCACAACTTCGATCTGCTGATTAAACCGGTTCACCCCACTGACCTGCTGGCGAAACTAAAGAGCCGCGTCGGATAAATTGCCGCGCTCCGCTCCGATGAGTATGACGATCAAGCAACCCGTCGCTCTGTTCAATTGCGTGCGCCCGGCTTCATGCGGCCCGCCTTGCCTTGCTTGTAATCCATCTTCAATCACCGAGGCGCCCTGCCGGTGATCTATTCGAGGAAGCCGCTCTTTACCTATTCGCTCGCCATCGTTGCCACCGCGCTGGCCGCCGGAGCCACCCTGCTTCTGGAGCCGCTGACCCTCGGCATCCCCTTCCTGCTGTTTTTTGGCGCGGTAATGGTGAGCGCCCGCTTCGGCGGCATCGGCCCCGGCTTGTTGTCGGTCGCTCTTTCATCACTATTCGCTGATTACTTCGTTTTGTTGCCGGTGCACAAATTTGCACCGCGCAGCGGCCTCGATCTGGTCAGGCTCTCGCTTTTTATTCTGGTCGCCACCCTGATCGTAGTGCTGAATGAAAGCCTGCGGCGGGTGCAGCACCACACTGAGAACGTTCTGCTCAGCATTGCCGACGGGTTCTGCAGCGTCGATGAAAAGGGCATTCTCACTTACATCAATCCCGAGGCCTGTGCCATTGCGCAATTGACTCCTTGCAGCCGCCGCCTGAAAATACAGGCCCTCTTTCCCCCAGGCCGTTTTCCGGGATTTTACGACGAATATTCGCGCGCCATTTCCACTCGGCAGGTGGTCAGTTTTGAAGACCATGACCAGCACTCGCAGCAGTGGCTGGAGTTTCGACTTTATCCTTCTGACGAAGGCTTTTCGATTTATTTTCGCGATATCAGCGACCGCAAGCGCGCCGCGCAGGCCCTGGAAGACAGCGAAATCCGCTTTCGCACCGTGGCCGAGACCGCTTGTGACGCCATCCTGCTCATCGATGCGGCCAGCACTTTGCTGTTCGTGAACCATGCCACCGAGCAGATCTTCGGCTACCTGCCCGACGAGCTGGTGGGAAAGAACCTCACCCTGTTGATGCCCGACTACATGCGCCTGCTGCATGAGGCCGGCATGAAGCGCTATCTGGATACCGGCAAGCGCCATCTCCACTGGGAATCCATCGAGCTTCCCGGGCTGCACAAGAGCGGCCACGAGGTGCCCCTGGAAGTCTCCTTTGGGGAGTTCACCCGCGACGGCGCCGTCTTCTTTACCGGGTTTGCCCGTGACATCAGCGAGCGCAAGCGGGTGCAGGATTCATTGCGCGAAAGCGAAGAACGCTTCAGCGCCACCATTCACCAGGCTGCGGTCGGCATCGCTCAACTCTCGGTGGACGGAACTTTCCTGCTGGTCAACGACCGCCTCTGCGAAATTCTGGGTTATAGCCGCGAGGACTTGCACAAAATCACCTACCAGCAGATTGCCTTCGCCGGCGACCTTGAGGAAAACTTCGCCTTCGACGATCGTCTCTTGCGCGGAGAAATCGAGCAGTATTCGCTGGACACCCGCCGGGTGCGCGGCGACGGCTCCATCGTCTGGGTAAATTTGACCAAGTCCCTGGTGCGCGACGCCGCCCGGCTGCCTAAATATGCGATCGTCATTTTTCAGGACATTAACCTCCGCAAGCAGGCCCAGCAGGCCTTGCAGGAAAGCGAAGAGAACTTCCGCCGTGCCCAGCAGGCGGCCAACATCGGTTCTTATGTCTGGGATTTGAATACCAACCATGTCACTTGGAACGCCGAATGCCCATCGCTCTCTCAGGTGGCCCCGGACGCAAATTTCAATACCTGGATGAAACACGTCCATCCCGAAGACCTGCCCCTGGTGTTTGGGGCGATTGAGGCCATGAAGGATGGAGGCGAGCATTTTTCCGAGGCCCGGGTGAACAAGCCCGATGGCAGCGTCGTCTGGATTTATTCCGGCGGGAAATTCCTGTTCAACTCCCAGGGACAACCCACCCATGCGGTGGGCATTGCCATGGACATCACTGCCCGCAAGCTCGCCGAAGACCGCCTGCGCAGCACCGAAAAACTGGCCGCCGCCGGCCGCCTGGCGGCCACCATTGCCCACGAAATTAATAATCCGCTGGAATCGATCACCAACCTGCATTTTCTGTTGCGTGCCGAGGAATCGCTGAGTCCCGGCGCCCGCCGGTTTCTGGAGTTGGCCGAACTCGAGGTGGAGCGCGTGGCGCATATCGCCCGCCAGACCCTGGGTTTCTATCGCGGAAATTCCGCGGTCTCCGCCGTCAACCTGCCGGAAGTGCTCGACGACGTGCTGTCGTTGTACCGCAACAAGCTGGAGAACCGCCAGATCAGGGTGAACCGGCACTACGAATGCAAGCGCGAGATCCAAGGAATGAAAGGCGAGATACGGCAGGTATTTTCCAACTTGATTTCCAACGCCCTCGACGCCATGAATCCCGGCGGGCATCTCACCGTCAGCACCAAACTTCCGCGTAACAATTCCGTGGCCGGGGTGCAGATCGGCATCGAAGACAACGGCGAAGGGATTTCAGAGGAAAATCTGCAGCGCATTTTTGAGGCTTTTTTCACCACCAAAAAAGACGTAGGCACCGGCCTGGGGCTGTGGGTCTCCAAGGGAATCGTAGAGAGCCAGGGCGGGGTCATCGAGGTGCAAAGCAACACCGCCCCGGAAAATCACGGCACCTGCTTCTCGGTCATTCTTCCGTTCGAAGCCCCGAACCCCGATCACACGAATGCGGATGCGGCAGTAAAATCCGCCGTGCCCTCGCAGTTGTAAGGAAACCATTCAGAACCGGAACCAGGGCGCTTTCATAGTTGGTGTATCCGAAAGCCGCAATGCTGGAACCAGGCTGAGGCATTGCTGCAATCACCAGTCTCACCGAGTTCCCGCTATAACTACGGAGGAACAGTTATTAGGCAGTCCCCCAACGGGATGTCATTCTGACGACCCCCGG
>JBBSHD010000075.1:0-8438 GCA_038253455.1 Terriglobales bacterium
CCGGCGGCGATATCCACCCCGGCATCGGCATAGGTGACGGGTGCCGAGGTTCGCGAATTGGATTTGGTTTGCACGGTGAGAAGGAACAAGCGCAAGCGGCGGTTCCCGGCTGATTATAACTTTACCGGGATATGGGCTTTGGCGCGACCGCTGTCCCGCCACTCACAATCCGTTCTTGATATAACAAGATAGCTATCCAGGAACGAACATGTCGAAAATCAAAAAAACCCGAGTGTTTATGAGCGGCCGCAGCCAGGCTGTCCGCCGCGATCCTGAGAGTCGCGACTTGATACTGTCGCAGCCACCAGTTGGATGGGATGAAGTTTATGACGCCCTGGACAAAGCCGGGGTTCCCGACGATTTTCTGGCGGATCGTGCCCAGGGGCTTCCGCAAACGAGGGAAGGCTGGTAATCCGTGAGCTCAAAGCATGCATCGCCAGCGCATGCCGCAGCGTCTAATCTCTGGTCCCTCATGAAACCAACCTTTATCGCCATTATTTTCGCTCTTTGTACTCTTGCCGCCAGCGCGCAGACGCCGGCGGCCATACCTACCGACGCCAACAACGCAAAAAAAGCGCGGGCAGTGCTCGACCAGGCGATCCAGGCGCTGGGCGGGCAGGCGTATCTCAATATTCAGGACATGCGCCAGGAAGGCCGGACGTACGGGTTCTACCACGGCGTCCCCAACGGAGAGGGCGCGTTATTCTGGCGCTTCTGGAAGTATCCTGACAAGGACCGCGTCGAGCTCACCAAACAGCGCGATTGGATCGTGATCCATAACGGGGATGTCGGCTTGGAAACGACCTACCGCGGCACTCGCGCAGAAGATCCGGCCGATCTGGCCCAGTTCCTCCATCGCCGCATGTTTAGCCTGGAATTTGTGCTGCGCCGCTGGATCAACCAGCCGGGGGTGGCTCTTTTCTATGATGGGACCACCCTAGCCGAGCGCAAGCAGGTCGAGCAGGTCACTATCATGAACGCCAAGAATGAAGCGGTGACCCTGTTTATTGACACTCACACTCACCTGCCGGTCAAGAAAACCTACACCGTCCGCGACCCGGCCAGCCGCGAGCATGATGAAGAAGGCGAAGTTTACGATAACTACCGTCCTGAGCAGGGCATCAACACTCCGCACTCGGTGGCGCGCAGTCACAACGGGGAACTGGTTTCCGAGCGGTTTATCAGGACAGTCACCTACAACAGCGGCTTGGCCGATTCGCTGTTCACCGCCAACATCAACTACGACCCCAATAAAACGCCGCCGCGCAAGAAGTAGGCACTGAGCCCGGGCCTTACGCAAGCAAACAATCGTGGAGTAATCATTCCGAGCGCCACGGAGTTGTCACTCCCAGCTCCATGGAGTAGTCATTCCCATCCCTTTGAGTTGTCATTCCGAGCGCAGCCGAGGAACCTTTTGTTTCTTTGGCGCAACCCGCACTATCACCCGAGCCCCACATTCAAAGAGTAAGAAATAAGGTTTTACGCGAAGCCTGCCTTTGACTCTAACTCCCGGCGGAAGGACAAAAACCGGACACAAACCTCGCTGCATGCCCGGAACCTTGCTCTTCAGCCAGCGTTTTCAAAAAACACCGCCCGTAAAAACTCCTTCGTGCCTTCAGGCCCGGTAAGCGTCACCACCACCGCGCCCCCATCGGCTTCCGCGATCAGTTGAAATGTGAGAAACCGGCAGCATTCCCGCTCCGCGGCAATCAACCGGCCGGCCAGCGCGATGGCATCGGCACGCAGGCGGAAAGAATAGCCGTCCGCCAGTTCGGTAATTTCCAGCACGCCTGCCTTGAATTCTTTTACCAGCGTGGCTTCGCGCTCGCGCAACTCGGGCGTGGAAAGCGTGCAGGCTACCGGAGGTCGAGGTTGGTTCATGTTTCTGGTTTGTGAATCCCTGGCGATTTGAGTATGGTGTTAGCCGCCACGACGCAGAACCGTATCTTACTCACGGAGTTTCCCATGTCGCAATCGGTTTTTCCTTTCATTGCCTACGAGAACGCGGGTGCTGCCATGGATTGGCTGGTGCTGGCTTTTGGTTTTAAAGAGACTCGCCGCATCGAAAATGACGAAGGCCTGGTGGTGCATGGCGAGCTGGAAATTTCCGGCGGCACCGTGATGGTGGCCAGTCCCACCCTCGATTACCAGGGCCCGCGCCGGCATGCTGAAAATTGCGACGCGGCGCGGAGATGGACCGATGTGCCCTGGGTAATTGACGGAGTCATGGTGTACGTAAAAGACCTGGACGCGCATTACCTTCAGGCCGAAGCCGCGGGCGCCACAATCTTGAGCTCCATTGAGAAAGGCGACGGCGGGGAGAGGCAATATCGCGCGGCGGACAACGAAGGCCATCGCTGGATGTTTGCCGAGCGCAGCGGCGGCCACGGAAACTGAAATCCGGAACCGTACTGCCTCGATGCAAGTTTTTCAGGGCGAATCGAGGCTCATCGTCACTGGTGCATGATCGAAAACTGGATCCGCTTCTGGGTGCGGTCGATGCGATCCACCAGCACCTGCACCCGGTCACCCATCGAATAGGTCATGCGCGAACGTTCCCCGATGATCTGGCGGGTGTTTTCCCTGAAGGTGTAGTGATCGTCGGTCATGGTCGTCAGGGGGACAAACCCTTCGATGAACATATCCAGCAGCTCAACGTACATGCCGTACTTGGTGATGCTGATCACCAGGCCGGGATAATCATCGCCCAGCCGCTGCTGCATGAATTTCATCTTCTTCCACTCCATCAGCTCGCGCTCCGCCTCGTCGGCGCGGCGCTCGGTCTGGCTCGAAGTCTCGGCGATGTCGTGCATATCTTCATCGGCGGCGCTGCGCGCTCTTTTAGCGGTCCCCGAGTGCTGATCCGAAGCAGTGCGCTTCGACCACGGCGACGGGCGGCCGGAAGCGGTCTTGATGTTTTCCCGCACAGAGGACGGCGCGATCTCGGCTTGCTCGCGCAGCACCCGCTTGAGGATGCGATGCACCACCAGATCAGGATAGCGCCGGATGGGCGAGGTGAAATGGGTGTATGCCGGGGCGGCCAGGGCGAAGTGTCCATCGTTCACCTCGGAATAGCGAGCCTGCTTCAGCGAACGCAGCATAAGAAACGAGAGGATGCGCTCTTCCGGTTTCCCCGCGATCTTCTGGGTGAGCTTCTGATACATCCGCGGAGTGATGTGAACGTCCTGCGGAACTTCCACCGGGCGGGAGCCGCGGTCGCGCCCGCCGCCGCGGCTCTGGTGCGCCCGCTTATCAGCTTTTAAATACGTGCGCTGCACCGGCAGCGCGCCCACTCCCAGCGAATATCCGAAGGTGGCGGCGATAATCTCAAAGTCATAGACCTTGCGCGCCTCGGGTTTCTGGTGGGTGCGATAAAGGGCCGGCACTTCGAGGTGTTCGAGGTAAGACGCCACACATTCATTGGCCGCAAGCATGAACTCCTCGATCAGGCGGTTGGCAAACTGGCGTTCGGAGCGAGTCACGCCCTGCATCAACCCGGAGTCGTCAAACTCGATCACCGGTTCGGGTAAATCGAAGTCGATGGAGCCGCGGCGCACCCGCTTGCGGTTGAGCGCCAGCGCCACTTCTTCCATCAATTGAAATTCCGGCAGCAGGCGCCGGTAGCGCTCGCGCACCCGGGCATCTCCATCGAGAATCAGCTGCACGTTGCCGTAAGTCATGCGCTCGGCGGACTGGATCACGCCCTCATGAATCTGGTATCCCACCACTTCGCCGGCATGATCAATTTCCATGATGCAGGAAAGTACGAGGCGCTCAACCTGCGGCCGCAGGCTGCAGATGTCGGTGGAAAGCTCGAGGGGAAGCATGGGGACGGCGCGATCAGGGAAGTACACGGACGTGCCGCGCAAGCGAGCTTCCCCATCGATGGAGGAACCCTCTTCCACATAGTGGGCAACATCCGCGATATGCACCTGCAGCTCGCAGTTTCCATTGGGCAGCCGCAGCGCGGTCACCGCGTCATCGAAATCGCGCGCGGTCTCGCCGTCGATGGTCACGATGGGGACGCTGCGATAGTCGTGGCGGGTTGCCAGCTCGCTGGCGGGGACCACCCCGCTGATGCGCTGCGCCTGCGCCAGGACCGCGGCCGGAAAAATGTGAGGCAGGTGATGCTTGCGGATGATGATCTCAACGTCCACGCCGAAATCATCTTCGTAGCCGATGATTTCCACGACCCGTCCGCGGGCCTTGCGCGTCGCCGTCGGCCAGTCGGTGATCTCCACGTCAACCACCACGCCGTCAAGGTCCTTCGGGCCCTGCTTCAGGCGGGCTTCATTGCCTAGCACGCGATGGGGCGAGCCGCCGCGGCGCGACGGCGCCGCCTCGTCTGCGGAACGTGCCTCCCCGGGCGGCGTTGCCGGCGAAGGTCGTTCCATGCCGGCGGGTATCATGATTTCGAGCGAAAGCTTATCGTCGATGGAGGTGACAAAGTTTTCGCGGTCGCCGTAATGAAAAGTTCCCACCACGGTGGCGTGGGCGCGATCGACCACGCGTACGACGCGGCCCTCGGTGCGGCCTTCGCGCTGTACCGGCCCCATCTCCACCAGCACCCGGTCGCCGTGCATAGCGGGCCCCACCGCCGGAGGCGGAATGAAAATATCGCGATCAAATTTCTTGCCGTCGCGGGTGGATTCCGGAATCACAAATCCATATCCATCGCGATGCATGGTGAGCCGGCCCACCACCATGTTCTTGCCGGCCGCGGCGGAGGGGAGCGCGAAGCGGTCGTCGTCGCGCTCCTGCAACTTACCCCGGCTGGTCATTCCCGAGAGCGTGCTCGCCAGTTGCCGGCGGTCTTCGCCCTCCAGTCCCATCTCGCGGACCATCTGCTTGTAGCCCGCCATCTGCCGCGGCTGTCGGGTGATGAACTGCAGCACCCGGGCTTCAAGGGATTGCGAATCCTGGTTGGCCGGAGCAGCCGCAACCGGTGAATCAGTGCGCGCGATGGATACCCGGGCGTTATCGGCCTTCCGTTTAGGAGGGCCGCTCAATCGCTTGCGCGAAGTTTTTTGTGGTTTGCGTCTCATGACGATCGCCGTCGCCCGGGCAGCATTTGCAACAGATCGGAATTGCTCGCCCACAATCCCGCGCTGACCGCTGCCGCCCAGGTCAGGGTCACGAGTCCCAGGGATTCGAAATCGGCGATGCGTGATCCGTTCCAGGGAACGGTGCGCGCCACCGCAATTCCGGCCACCCCGGCAATCACCGCGGTTCCCAGCGCTTTACCCAGTTGCGCCCAGGCCAGTCCCCGCAGCGGGACAAGTTTCTTGCGATGCAGCATGATGGCGGTGACCACGGTGTTGGCCATGATTCCGATATTGGATGCGATGGCCAGTCCCACCACTCCATGGCTCCTGAACAATCCGTAATAAATCGGCAGGGAAGCCACCGTCACCAGGGTGCTGGCGATCATGGGCGTCCACATGTCACTGGCGGCGTAGAAAGCGCGCGCGTAAAGTGCTTGCGCCGACCAGAAGAAGAGAGAGAAGGCAAAACAGAAAAAGAGAATTGCGGTGGATTGGGAATCGGAAATACTAAAGCGGCCGCGCCGGTAGATCAGGTCCACCAGCGGCAGCGCGCAGGCCACCATCCACGCCGTGGCCAGGAACGAGATGGCCGCCATGCGATAGACCGCCTGGTTCACGCTGGCCGCCATCTCCGCCAGTTTGTGGGCGCCAAAAAGCCGGCTGAAGAATGGCAGGGAGGCCTGGCCGACCGCTTGTCCCAGCACCGCGATAGGCACTGAAAACAACCGCTTCGCATAGTTCAGACGGGTAATGTCGCCCGCGCCCCCGGAGGCGAAGTAGCGCAAGATCCAATCATCGGCCGCCACCAGGGAGACGCCCAACATCAGGGGAATGGAAAGCCGCAGCCATTCGCGGAAGCCCGGGTCAGCAAGATCGAACGAGATGGCAAATTTCATGCCCGCCAGCCGCGCTCCGTAGGCGTTCAGCAGAAACGGGCCGAGCAGGGCGCCGGCGACCGCGCCCACCGCGAGAGATGAAATTCCCATGCTGCGTCCCAGTAAAAGTCCACCGGCGATAATGCCGACGTTATAGATGATTGGGGTAAACGCGGGAATCAGGAACTGGCGGCGCGAGAGCTGGGCCGCCGAAACCACGCCGCCCACATAAAAAAACAACTGCGCGGGCAGCAGGATGCGGGTCAGCGACACGCAGAGCTGCAACTGCTCCGGACGGAATTCCGAGAACATCCAACGCTCCAGCGGACGGGTGAAGATCCAAGCCAGCGCGATGGCAACCGCCAGCACCGCGGTCATTACGGTGATCACCGTGCTGAAAGCTTTTTGCGCGTCGGCCTCGCGGCCCTGCGCCGCATAGCGGCTGAAGATGGAGACAAACGTGATGGAGACCGCGCCGCCGGCCAGCAGGTAATTCAAGTAATCGGGCAGGGTAAACGCGGCCACAAACGCATCGGTCTTGAGGCCGGCGCCGAAGGCCCAGGCGATATATGACTCGCGCAGAAAACCGAATATTCGCGACAGGAACACCGCGAACATCATGAGACCCGCCGCGGATTGGGCGTTGTACTGGCGCGATGGCCGCAACATTTCCAAGACCCCGGCGCGCGTCTCCGGGGTGCGCTCGCCGCCGGCTGGAGGTTCGGGGGAATCCATCATCAGTTTCGCGATTTTACACGCAAAGAGTTTGCTCCCGGTTCTTCACCACCGTATTCTGCTGGAAATAAAATAATCGTCCGCCCCGCCGGCTGCACTAAGATTGCATCGGCCCTCCGCCCTTCAGGCGCCGGGGTCAAATGGAGAATGGCACGCTATGGCTGCCGGTGAAACCAGCCCCGCGGGATTCAACGCCGATAAATTTTTTCAAGCCACGGTGACCGCGCGGAAAGACATCACCGCCGAGTTGTGGTCGATCCGCGTCAATCCCGGGGCGGAATTTAATTTTCTGCCCGGACAATATGCCACCCTGGGAGTGAAGGCCGATCCGGCGGATGACACCGTACGTCCCATCGAACGCCCTTATTCGATCGTCTCTTCGCCGGAGGAACCGCATCTGGAATTTTTCTTCGAGCTGGTGCCCCACGGCGGCCTTACTCCACTGCTCTACAAACTCCAGCCTGGCGATCGACTGTGGATGCGCAAGTCGCCCAAAGGCCGGTTCATGCTGGAAATTCATGTTGAGGAAGAAAAGTCGACGACGGCCGCGCCCCCGGCCCGACGTAAACACCTGCTGTTATCGACGGTCACCGGGGTGGCGCCTTTCGTGAGCTATATTCGGACGCTGTACCGGCATGGGAAGCAAAATAAATATCCTGAGGGTCACAAGCTTTATCTGCTGGATGGCGCCAGCCGCTCATGGGAACTGGCCTACCGCGAGGAGATTTCCCAAATCGCAGCCGAGGTTCCATGGCTGGAATATGTGCCCACCGTCAGCCGGCCATGGGAAGACAAAGAATGGAAGCATGAAGTCGGCAGGGTCGATGACCTGGTGAGAAAGTATTGCGACCGTTGGGAGATGAGCGGCGAGAACACAACCGCATACCTGTGCGGACATCCTGAGATGATTTCTCACACCCGAGGAATATTGCAGCGCCGGGGCCTGCCCCGGCAGACGATCAAGGAAGAGATCTATTGGATTCCGCCGAAAGCGCCAAAATAGCCTGATTCATCTTCCTTTAACAGCGTTGTGGTGCACTAGAATGACCGCGTGAAGCAGATTATCTTTGTGTTGGAAGACGACGCCGATATTGCCCGCCTGGCAAGTCACCATCTGACCGCGGCTAATTTCGACGTGGTAATTTTTCCCACCGCCCAGCGCATCCTCAGCCAGGCGGAAAAACAAGGTCCCGCGCTTTTTTTGCTCGACATCATGGTGCCCGGCGGCGATGGACTCGAAGTCTGCCGCAGCATCAGGCAAAACTCTTCGCTGCACTCGGTCCCCATCATCTTCCTGACCGCCCGCAGCGGCGAGGCTGACCGGGTGCTGGGCCTGGAGACCGGCGCCGACGATTACATCACGAAACCTTTCAGCCCGCGCGAGCTGGTGGCGCGGGTCAAAGCGGTGCTGCGGCGCTTCGAGCGTCCCCTGCCGGCCATGAAAGTGACCGCGGGAGACATTGAGATTGATTCCGGCGCCATGTCCCTGACGGTGCGCGGGAAAACCATCACCACCACCGCCACCGAATTTCGCCTGCTGGATTATTTGGCGCGCCACCCCGGCCGGGTCTTCACCCGCGACCAGTTGCTGGACGCGGTGTGGCGCGACACCAGCTTTGTGACTCCGCGCTCCGTCGATGTTTACGTGCGCCGCATTCGCGAGAAGATTGAGGTCAATCCAGAGTCGCCGCGCTTTCTAAAAACCTTTCGCGGCACCGGCTACCGTTTCGAGGTCCCCAAGTGAGAAGCCGGTATCTTTTGAAACTGCTGGCTGCATTCTTCC
>JBBSHD010000076.1:0-8425 GCA_038253455.1 Terriglobales bacterium
ATTCGACGGCTTACCCAGGAATACTTTCTGAAGTCTAAGGTGCTCAACTAGAAGCTCGTTCGACGTCTCCCTCCCCACGTAGGTCATGGCAACATTTCCGCGCTGCTGGGCCGGTATCACCGATAACGCAGGGAAAAACCAAGCCCCTAGCGCCCAGCAGTTGTGCAAAGAGATTGGGTGAGCAACATTGTCCGCCGCGGCCAAAGTGCAACCTGGCTCCTCGTTGTCTCCACTGGAGAACTCCGTTGAGACTCTGGACCCAAAATCCATCCGCACCTTGCTTCGTCCGGAAGTACTTGCCTGGAGGTTTACCGGGCCTCGAAGACTGTCCGAGCCAGCGTGCCAATCGGCTGTCCCCTTGAGTTCCAGGTCATCCAAGCGATTTCCCGAAGTCAAGGCCGACACGCTGCGCGTTACCAAGGCCACGGCCACGGGGTCGGAAATTGGTACGGCGGCAGTCGCCACTGTCTCGGCTTGCAGTGTTCCAACACTGATGCAACAGAACAGGACTAACGCTCTCTTCATATATTTCCTTTTTTGCACTCTCGGAATCAGGGCCGCGGCCGCGCTAAAACCCAACGAGACAGCGATCTGATCGCGACCAACATACACGAAGATCGTCGTCCGTCAACGACAAACTGAATTTTGTTTCGGAATCCGGAATTGAAGTCACGACCATGAGCACCGTTCAGCCGCCGAAGGCCCGGGCGAATGGGTTTGTTGGGGCGGTGCGCCTATGCAGCCGAAGTGGGCGAAGACCTGGGGGTTGAACCAGAAAAGAGACCGGCTATCGTAGAACTGGACGGCCAGCGTGAAGCTGCACCCCTAAGGGGCGGGCTTCCCCCCACGGTGACACCCAGCCCGGCTTTGATACTATCGGCATGACGATATGAGGAAGCTGGGCGAGAACGTCATTCGAATCGAAGCCGAGGCCCTGCGCGCGCTGGCGGACCGCATCGCCGGTCCCATGGGGGAAGCGTTCGAGCAGGTGGTGACCATGTTGGACGCCTGCAGCGGGCGGGTGGTGGTCACCGGCATGGGCAAGAGTGGGATCATCGCGCGCAAGATCGCCGCCACTCTCAGCTCCACGGGGACACCGTCATTATTTATGCATCCGTCCGAAGCCCTGCACGGAGACCTGGGGATGCTGGTCGCCGGGGATGTCGTCATCGCTCTTTCCAACAGCGGCGAGACCGAAGAAATCGTCGCCTTACTGGGCACCATCAAACGCCTGCAGGTGAAACTGGTTACCATGACGTGCGATGCGGTCGCCGACCCCGCGCGTACGGGCAACGGCGGGAACGGCAAGTTTTCCACCCTGGCCTCCGCCGCCGATATCGCGCTCGATTGTTCCATCGCGCAGGAAGCCTGCGGCATGGGACTGGCGCCCACCGCGTCCACCACGACGATGCTGGCGCTGGGCGACGCGCTGGCGCTGGCGCTCGCGGAAAAGCGCGGCTTCCGCGAAGAGGATTTCGCCAACCTGCATCCCGGTGGCAAGCTGGGCAAGAAGCTTTCCCGGGTAAGCCAGCTCATGCATTCCGGCGATGCCCTGCCGCGCGTCACTACCGATACCCGGATGGCCCAGGTGATCTACGAGATGTCGCGAAAGAAATTGGGAATGACCACGGTGATGCAAGGCGAAAAGCTGGTTGGCATCATCAGTGACGGCGATCTGAGGCGCCTGCTGGAAAAACACGGACACGAACGCGATGCCGGCCGCTCGCCCGCCAACGATAAAGATGTGTTGGACCTCACCGCGCAGGATTGCATGACCAGCGATCCCAAGACCGTGGCCGCCACCGAGTTCGCCGTCAGCGCGCTCAACATGATGGAGCGCGACAAGATCACTTTCCTGGTGGTCGTGGATGAGAACCATCACCTGCAAGGCATCGTTCACCTGCACGATCTGTGGGGCCTCGAAAGCATCTGACGCGCGGTTGACACTGTCCCGCGCGGTCATGCGTCCTTCCATCCGCTCTGCTAATCTCATAGAAGCTGCCGCGCAGCCACCCTGCGCGAATTTCTTTTGGTTTTGAGGTATCACTTGCATCGCTGGACACAACTTTTTATTCCCACCCTGCGCGAGGCGCCCGCCGACGCCGAGGTAGCCAGCCATAAATTTCTGGTGCGCGCCGGCTACATCCGCCAGCTCGCCGCCGGCATTTATTCCTACACCTTCCTGGGACAGCGCTCGCTGCTGAAAATCACCGGCATCGTGCGCCGCGAGATGGACAAAATCGGCCAGGAATTTTATCTGCCCGCCATTCATCCGCGCGAAATATGGGAGGCCAGCGGACGTTGGGCGGTCATGGGCGACACCATGTTCCGCCTGCAGGACCGCAGCGGCCGCGACCTTTGCCTGGGCATGACCCACGAGGAAGTGGTCTCGGAAATCGCGCGCAAGGAATTGCGCAGCTACAAGCAGTTGCCCCAGGTCTGGTACCAGATCCAGAGCAAGTTTCGCGACGAGCCCCGCCCCAAGTCAGGGCTGCTGCGCACCCGCCAGTTCACCATGAAGGATTCCTATTCCTTTGACATCGACGCCGCCGGCCTGGACGTCTCCTACCAGAAGCATGACGACGCCTATCACCGGATCTTCGATGGCTGCGGCTTGCAGTACCGCGTGGTGGAAGCCCACTCCGGCGCCATGGGCGGCTCGCAATCGCACGAGTTCATGATCATGAGCGACGCCGGCGAAGACCTGGTGGTCACCTGCGAGAGCTGCGGCTACGCGGCCAACACCGAGAAGGCAATCTCGCGCCTCGATGCCGTCGAAGACCTCGCGCCCGAAGGCGATGGCGCGCCGCTGCTGGTCGCCACGCCGGGCAAGAAGACGATTGCGGAGGTCAGCGAATTCCTGGGCGTATCCCCGCGCAACAAGATCAAGACCCTGGCCCTGGTCATCACCCGCCGCTTGCCCGATGGCAAAGACCAGATCGTGGAACGGCTGATCGTGCTGCTGCGCGGCGACCACACCCTCAACGAAGCCAAGTTGCTCGCCGATTTTCCCGCGGGCAGCCAGGTGCGGCCCATGGAAGCCGCGGAAATCGAAACCGCTTTCGGCGCGCCCGCGGGCTTTCTCGGTCCGGTAGGCATCGCCGTGCGGGATTCTTCCGCCGGCCCCGCGGATGCGGCCACGCCTGTGCTGCTCGCCGACCTGGCGCTCACCGGCCGGACCAACCTGATCGCCGGGGCCAATCGCGAGGATTATCACCTCAAGAATGTCACTCCCGATCGCGACTATCGCGCCACCCGCAGCGCCGATCTTCGCATGGCCGCCGAGGGCGATCAGTGTCCGCATTGCGACGGCCGCCTGCACCTGGGCAAGGCCCTCGAGATCGGTCACATCTTCAAGCTGGGATACAAGTATTCCGAATCGATGGGAATCAAAGTGTTGAACCAGGACGGCAAGGAAGTCCACCCCATCATGGGCAGTTATGGCATTGGCATCGAGCGCATCCTGGCCGGCGCCGTGGAACAGAACAACGATAAGAATGGTTTCTGGCTGCCACCGCAGATTGCGCCCTTTGACGTCAACGTGGTGGTCACCAACGTGGGAGACGAAACCCTGCTGGCCGCCGCCATGTCCGTGGCCGAGGCCCTCACCCAGGCGGGATGGGACGTTCTGCTCGATGACCGCGATGAGCGCGCCGGGGTCAAATTTAAAGACGCCGACCTGATCGGCGTGCCCTTTCGCATCAATGTTGGCAAGAAGGTTTCCCAGGGCATGGTCGAGGTGGTTCGGCGCTCGACAGGGGAATCGGTGGATGCTAACATCGGCGAAATTACCGCTCTCTTTCAGGAACTGGCTGGCCGCGGCGTTCTCGCCCGCAGCCTGGCCCAGGAGAAGTCGAAGTGAACAGGCTGAAAGCGATTCTGACCGTCGCCGTGATCGCCATTGGGTTTTACGTGGGCTATAAAGTCCTGCCGGTTTATTTCGCTAACTTCACGTTTCAGGATTTCCTCGACAGCCAGGTCCGCACCGACGTTTACGGAAATCACAGCGAGGTCGAAATCCGCGAGATCGTCATGAAAAAGGCGCGCGAGAGTGACATTCCCCTGAAATATGAGGGCATCAAGGTCATCCGCTCGGGCGGCGCCGGCGGGGTGGCGGCCAGCGAATCCATTTCCGCCGATTATACGGTGCACATCGATCTGCCCCTCTATCCCCTGGACCTCCACTTCCATCCGCATAGCGGCGACAGCACAAAGTTCTAGGGGCAAGTGGCGATCAGGGTCCGAATTCCGCGCCGCAAAGCCTTCCTCGGCAGGTTCGACAGCCCCATTCTCCGCGCACTGATCGCGTTTGTCGTGATCATCGGAGCGCTGGTCACGCTCGTGATCGGCATCTTCTTCATCAAGTACCAGAACCTCATCAACCACCGCATGAGCTCGCCCATCTTCGCCAACACCGCGAAGATCTATGCCGCGCCCCGGGTGCTGCGGGTGGGCGAGCGCATCGACCGCGCCGAGCTCACCAGCTATCTGCGGCGCGCCGGCTATACCGAGGAAGGCGAACGCGGCGAATCGCGCCTGGGAACCTATCGCGTGCTGGCCGATGGCGTCAGCATCTCGCCCGGCCCCGAATCCTACCATCGTCCCGACCCAGTCCATGTCGCGCTGAACAACGGCACGGTGGAAAATATCGTGGCCCGCAGCCGGGAAGGCACGGTGTCGTCCTACGAGCTGGAGCCGGTGCTGTTCACCGGATTATTTGACCAGCCGCAGCGCTCCAAGCGCCGCCTGGTGAGCTTTGACGATATTCCCAAGGTCCAGGTCGATGCCATCACGTCGATCGAAGACCGCAGGTTTTTTCAGCACGGCGGGGTGAATTACGTCCGCCTGGCCAAGGCCGCGATCACCAACCTGCGCGCCCGACGCCGCGCCCAGGGAGGCTCTACGCTTACCATGCAGATCGCCCGCGGTTTTTTTCTTACCCGCGAAAAAATCTACAGCCGCAAGCTCACCGAGATCATCATCGCGCTGGAGCTGGAAAACAAATATTCCAAGAAGAAGATTTTCGAGTTCTATGCCAACCAGGTAAATATGGGGCAGCGCGGCTCATTTTCCATTGACGGGCTGGGCGAGGCTGCATCCTCTTACTTTGGCAAGGACATCCGCAACGTGAACCTGCCTGAAGCCGCGCTGCTCGCCGGGCTGATCCAGCGGCCAAGTTATTTTTCGCCCTACCGCCATCCCGACAAGGCGCTGGCCCGGCGCAACCTGGTGCTCGACACCATGGTGGAAACCGGAGCAATCACCGCCGAGGAAGCGGACAAGGCCAAGGCTTCCCCGCTCAAGCTGGCGCCGCTCAACGTCGAAGCCAGCGACGCTCCCTATTTTGTTGACCTGGTGCGCGATTCCCTGCTGCCTTCGATGAATGAGTCGGAGCTGAACGAGCAGGGATACCGCATTTACACGTCACTGGTACCGGAACTGCAACGCGCGGCCGCCCAAGCCGTGGAAACCGGCATGCAGAACGTCGATGCCCAGGTGGCGGCGCTGCATCGCCAGGTGGTGAAACGCAAGAAAGGATCGAAGCTTCCGCCGCCGCACCCGCCCGTTTCGCCGGCGCAGGTGGCCATGGTGGTTCTGGACCCGCATACCGGCAAAGTTCTGGCCCTGGTGGGCGGCCGAAATTATGGAACGAGCCAGTTGGACCACGCCATTGCGCGCCGGCCCACGGGCTCGATCTTCAAGCCCTTCGTCTATGCCGCCGCGCTCAATACCGGCCTGGGAGGCGGTGGCAACGTGCTGACGCCCACCACCATTTTGCAGGACGAGCCGCAGTCGTTTGCCAACGGAGGCAACACCTACCAGCCGCGCAACTACCACGCGGCCTACCACGGTATGGTCACCGCGCGTTACGCACTCGCTCACTCCTTGAATAATCCGACTGTCCAACTGGCGGAGATGGTGGGCTACGGCCGCGTCGCGGCGCTGGCGCACGCCGCCGGTCTCAGTTCGGTGCGCGCCACCCCGGCCATGGCCCTGGGTTCCTATGACGCCACTCCCCTGGAGATGGCGGGCGCCTACACCGTGTTCGCCAATTCGGGCACGCGCATTTCCCCCTCCCTGGTCGCTTCGGTGCGCGATGAGCATGGCGAAATGGTGCAGGATTTCCGCACCGACAACAGCCCCGTACTCGACCCCCGCGTGGCCTACGTGCTCACCACCATGATGCAGGGAGTCCTCGATTCGGGCACCGGGGTCACGGTCAGGGCCCGCGGGTTTATCGCGCCCGCCGCCGGCAAGACCGGCACCTCGCACGACGCCTGGTTTGCCGGCTATACCAGCAACCTGCTGGCCATCGTGTGGGTGGGCAACGATGACTACAGCGACTTGAAACTCGCCGGAGGCACCACCGCCGCCCCCATCTGGGCGGATTTTATGAAGCGCGCCGTCATGATTCCGGGCTACCAGGATGCGCGCGCCTTCACCCAGCCCCCCGGAGTAGTGGGGGTGCAATTGGACCGCATCACCAACCGGCTGCCCACCGCGTCGTGTCCGCAAACCTATACCGCCGCGTTCATCGCCGGAACCGAGCCCAAGGAGACCTGCGAGCAGGTCAACCTCAACGAAGAACAAAAAGGGTTCTTCTCCAAAATGTTTGGGCTGGGTAAACCCGCCCCACCGGTACTCGAAGGCGGCCAGGCGCAGGATGCTACCGGTCAGGAAGGCCGCTCCATGCCGTCGCAGCCCGGCGATGGAATTTCCGGCCAGAAGAAGGGATTTTTTGGTAGCATCCTCGGTATCTTCAGAAAAGATAAACCCAAAAAGACGAGTCCGGCATCTCCTCCTCCTCCTCCGGCCGAAAACACCGAGCAGAAGGAAGAAGATCCTCCTCCTCAATAATTGGGTGTGAGGTCATCATGAAGCTCACGCAGCTTACTCGCGAAGCATCTTCGCCCGCCTTCCCCCGGGGAAATCGCAACCCGACAATGCACGCCGCCAGAAACCTGGCATGCGCCGCGATGCTGCTGGCATTGCTGGCCATCGGGGCCTCCGCGGCTTCCGCCGGGACTTCCACCGGGACCCAGGACCGGCCGCTAACGCCCGATGCGCGGGTCAATGAATCCCCCGCCGTTGCTGCGCCCGCAGGCGACAATTCAGCGACCACGCCGGAACAACTGCGCCGCGCCGGCCCGCCTCCCGCCAACGCTTCAGCGGCCGAACTGGAAAACCTGGGCGACGGCTTGCGCTACCAGAAGGCCTATGCCGACGCCTTGGATTATTACCGCGCCGCCATCAAGCGCGGGCCGGAAACCGCCATCCTGCATAACAAGGCGGGCATGGCGGAATTGCAATTGTTGCGCTACCAGGAAGCCCGCAAGGAGTTTTCCCGCTCCACCAAAATGGATCCGCGCTACGCCGACGCCTTTAATAATGTTGGCGTGATTTATTACATCGAACGCAATTACGGCAAGGCGGTAAGGAACTACCGGAAAGCGCTGCAGGTGAACGAAGCTTCCGCCAGTTTTCACAGCAACCTGGGCACCGCATTTTTTGCCCGCAAGAATTATGAAAAGGCGACCGCGGAATACCAGCGCGCCCTGCAGCTCGACCCCGAAATTTTCGACCGCAAATCACGAGAAGGCATCTCCGCCCGCATGGCTTCTCCGGAAGACCGCGCGCGCTACCATTTCGTGATCGCCAAAATGTTCGCCGCCCATCAAAACATGGATAAATGCCTGCTCTATTTGCGCAAGGCCATGGAAGAAAATTACGCGGGCCTGGACGGGGTTTATACCGACAGCGAATTCGCCGGTCTGCGCAAAGATCCCCGCTTTGCCGAGATGATGAGCAAGCGCCAGCCGCCCCTGCCGAATTAGAAGGCGGAAATCCTGCCGCGGTTCAGCAGCCGCGCTCAATTGGTGTGGCGCTGCGGTTTGCGTCTGCGATGAAAGCCGGGGTTTGACGAACCCGCGCCCCTCAGCGAGAATGAAGGCATCGACAGTGGGCCTGTGGCGCAGCTGGGAGCGCGCTTCCATGGCATGGAAGAGGTCGTCGGTTCGATCCCGACCAGGTCCACCAAAAAAATCAACAAACTTAGTAGATTCGCGGAAAAACGCGAGACGCCTACGATGAACCGGTCGCCCTCAAGACCTGCGTTCCCCAGTCTATTGCAACGGACATTGACCGCGTCTGCGAGTGGTCGAGCAACGACTTCCTAACTTCTGACATAATGTGGCTCGTGCCTGCTCCAACAAAAAGAGATGGCCCAGTTGGTGTGATAGGCCAAGCTCCGCGCCACCAAGATTGCTGGGCGAAGACCACCCGCGACGGAAGACCCGGCATCAACGTGTCCGACCACTGCCTCAACGTCGGCTGCGTCGCCGAAGTGCTTCTAGCTTTGAGGCCCCAACTCCACAAGCTAATCCCGCCTGGCGCAGCTGCTCTCGCCGCCTTGCATGACATTGGC
>JBBSHD010000077.1:0-8403 GCA_038253455.1 Terriglobales bacterium
AAAAAAGACTAGCTCGAATTCTGCTCTTGCTAGCTCACTTCGGAAAGGATGGCAAGGCAGCGACTGTAATCCCTAAGATCAGTCAGGAGAGCCTCGCAGAGATGGTAGGCACGACCCGGTCGCGGGTGAGCTTCTTCTTGAACAGATTCCGGAAGTTGGGTTTCCTTGACTACAGCGGCGAAGGCTTGCAGGTCCACAGTTCGCTTCTCAGTGTTGTTCTCCACGACCAGCTTGACTAAAGCGCGGGTAAAAAACGGACAAAGGAGGGAGTGCCGGTAGACACCTCTCTCGGATGTGAATGTGTATTTCTCCAATTACGTGAGTTATGGACGGAAGCTCCTGCAGTTTTCTTTCAAAGGCCAACCCGCGGAGCGGATTGAACACAAGTTGAACACAAGACCACCGGCAATCGCGCCTGAGTCATTGAAGAATTGGTGCGCCCGGGGGGATTCGAACTCCCGACCTACAGCTTCGGAGGCTGCCGCTCTATCCAGCTGAGCTACGGGCGCACAATGCTGGTCATTATAAAAGAATGTGACCGCGCCGCGTTTTTCCTTAGCGTCGCGCTACCTTTACCGGTGCGTTGACTGTCTCCGGCGGGGCGTATTGGGGTAGCTTTTCGCGGGGACGGTTGGCGCGCTTGATTTCCAGTTCTCCAAAAAGAATAGGAGGAGAAATGATCGATCGCGGCACGGGCTCGCTGCGGTTTTCCATTTCATACTCATTGCCCGCCGCAATCAGATCGCTGCGCAGAGCGCGGGTATCGAGCTGGCCAAACTGCGCGCCCCGCACCAGTTCCTGGTGGCCGTCGCTGACGTAGATCCTGTACAGCAGCCGCGGCGAAAGGTCTGACGCGGTGGTCTGCACGTAATAGCCGTACGGGATGCCCTGGTCTTTGCACATATCCAGCATCCTCTTCTTGAGATCGACGAAACTCATCTTCTGCGAAGACTTCACGAAGAGGTTGGAAATGCCAGGCTGCGGGCTGCCGCCCAGCGCGGTGCGGCCGCGGCCGTTGGATTTGGGAAAATCGCGGATGGGCTGGCGGCTGGTCAGGTAACTCACCAGCTTGCCCTTCTCGATCACGGTCAGGGGCTGTGCTTTCACGCCTTCATCGTCCACGTCATAGGAGCCCATCAAGGTCTTGTGGTCAAAGGTCTGCACCGACGGGTCATCGACCACGGTGAGGAATTCGGGCAGCACCCGCCCTTTGAAGTGCGCGGCAAATTCGCCGGCGGTGCGCGCGGGGTTGCCCAACGCGGGCCGCCTTCCGGCAATGTTGCCGGCAACCAGGCGGGTGAAGACCGAGTTGGCGGCGTCGGCGGAAAACAATACCGGACCGCTGTAGGAATCCTCAACCATGGGAGCGTTGCGCAGGTCTTTGAGCGACGCCAGAATTTTTTCGGCGTCCGCGGTAACGGTGCTGGCCGCGGGCAGTTCGGAAAGTTTGGGGACGGAATACCCGTGACCGCGTTCCAGCTCCATGCCGTCGGCCGCCTGGGTGCTGGCGGTAAACACCATGGTATAGACCGCGTTGCCGTGCCGGGTGACGCTGCCCTCGGAATTCACCAGGTAGCGGTTGGTGGCGCGGAAATCGAGATAGGCTTCTGACGAAGCGATCTGGTGGTCTTTGCGAAACAGATCAGAGGTCGCGCGTAAAGTCTCATTCCAGGTCCTGGGGTCGCCTTCTATTTTTACCAGCGGCTTGATGGATTCAATCGGCGCCTCTTTGGAAAAATCATCCACCGGCGTTTCCACCATCAACTGTTTCAGCTCCGCTTCTTTTTCGCTTAACGCTTCGAGCGCGGCCTTGTAGGCGCGATCGGTAGCCAGCCATAGCTGGTGGCGCAGCGCCAGCTGATCGCCGTCGATGGGCATCGATTCCAGCACACCCTCGCCGGTGCCAAAGTAGCTGTCATGCTTGTAGTCGCCGATGCGGACGACCACTCGCACCAGGCGGCCGTTCTGCCGCTGCTCGCCGCGCAACGCGCCGAAAGCGGCGGTGGACGTGACTTCGTCGAGCTCGGTGACCGAGTACTCGATGTAGTAAGGCCGCTGCATCTCCTGCAGCCGGAGCTTCGATTGCGACCGCTTGAGCTCCGCGCCCATCGCGGTCAGCACCGGATCGTTTTCGCGGGCGATGGTCTTATCCACCTTGGCGGAATCGGCGAACGGCGCCGCATTTGTCTGGGGAAGACAGGCTGCAACCGCAGCCAGCATGAACCATGCGCCCAGCTTCAGGAATTTTTTCGACGGTGTCGTGGAGGTTTTCATCGCGCACCTTCCGAATCCCCGGCTGGGACATTCGGCCGGGCGAGAAGATCTCCGCCCTGCGGCCTGGTCAGGCCAATCATGTTCAACGCCGCGCGCTCCATGTTTCCCTTGCGTTCCTCATGCAGTTGCGCGTCGAGGTTCTCAAACGCGGGTGGCGGCAGGATCGGCGGCCGCTGGTGGGCCTGCGCCTTCTTCTGCACCTCAATTTCCGAGAACAGGACAGCGGGCGCGGCGGCGGCCACCGGAATCGTCCCCGACTCGGCGCCGCACTGGCCGTTAAATACTTCGGTCTTGTCTCCGGTGAGAATAATGCGGGTCAGCGAGGCCAATGGGGTGCCGATGATGTCCACCCCGCGCACCAGCTCATCCGGACGCCCATCGGGATAGACGCGATAGACCATCAGCGGCAAAATCTGGAAGGCCTGCGGCAGGGAGCGGGTGGTGAGAGTAAAGCCGCCGGCGATGTCTTCAAAATACAAGCCGTAGGGCTGGCCCTGGCGTTTCACCTCGGCGATGAGCTGCGCCCGCATGTCGGCGTCATGCGTGGTCTTGCTGGAGCTGACGATCAGGTTGCCCTGGCGGCCTACCGGCATCAGGCCATCCTGCGCGCGGCCGTGCCCGTTGGAATGGGAAAAGTTTTTTACCGGCATGCGCGACATCAGAAATTCTTTCAGCACGCCATCTTTAATCAGCACCGTGCGGTCGCCGGTGACGCCTTCGTCATCGTATTCGTAATGTCCGCTTAACTCGGTGCCGTTGAGTGTCTTCATCGTGGGATCATCGACCACGGTGAGAAATTTTGGAAGAATGAGCTGGTTGACCTTCTTGGTAAAGGTCTGGCCTTCGTCATCGCCGCGCTGCCTCTGCCCTTCCAGCCGGTGGCCTAGCACTTCGTGAAAGAATACCGCGGACGCCCTGCCGCTCAGCAATGCCGGCCCGCTGAAAGGTTCCACCAGCGGCGCTTTGCGCAGGTTCTTGAGATCAAGGCCCATCTTTTCGATCTTGGCAATGACCACGTCGTCCCCGGGCAGGCGATCGGGGGTGGAAGCGTCGAAGGTTTCGGAGCGCAGCAGGTCCATGCCGTCATCGGCCCGCGTGGAAGCGAACATCACCAGCCGCAACAGCGGCTGCGACGTCGTGATCTTCGTGCCTTCGCTGGATACGTAATAACGGTTGGTGGAGTCGGTGACCAGCATCACCATCGACTCGTAAACCTCGGGATATTTGCGGAAGAGCGCCGAATACTGGCGAATCTTGTCTTCCCATTTTTTCTGATCAATCTCCGGCGGTTTTACCACCGGGCCGGTATAAGCGCTGGGCTTCTCGCCGGAAAAATCAGAGGACGAATCCTCTTCCACCGCCCGCACCTGGCTGCTGGTCTTCACTTCAAGATAAGTTTTGGCCGCACGCTTGTATTCACGGTCGGTATTGAGCCACAAGACACGCGCAATCGCGTCCTTATCATTTTCCCTGGGAAGGACGGACGACATCACCGCCGAGACCCGGTTCTCGTTGTGAGTGTTATCCAGCGCCGGAGTTCCCACGCGCACCACCACGTCAAGACCGCGGGTATTGCTCGACATCGACGTGAACAGCGCGCCTTCTTCGCCCACCACGGCCGTCCGGTTATGCTCGGTGACCGAATAGCCAATGAAGTATGGCGCCGGATCAGCCTTCCCCAGTTCCTTCATGGCGCGGGTCATCTCGTGCTGCATGGTATCGACCAGGAATGCCGCCGACGCCTGCGCCCGCGGAGAGGCGATCACGGGAGCAGTAGTTTTGGTTTTGGAGGCCGAAGCTGCGGCGAGGGAAGAAAACGCCAATGATGCCAGGATAAGTGCGGATGCTAGCTCAAAGTTTTTGCGGGAAAATGTCATATAGATTTAAGTCTACCTTACTTCTTTCGCGGCGCTGGAGAAGGCCGGGTCAAGTTGCCTTGCGTCTGGATTTGATGAACCCTGGACCGGTTTTGATACAAGGCAAATTCAAGGCCCTTCAGCTATTAATAAAGACCGGAAAGCAGCTTCTTTTGTTCCCGGCGGGGGGCAGTGCCCGGCTTCTACCGGCGCGCTTTCTCCGCCAGGGCCTTCTTGCCGCGCAGGCTGTTGACCTCCGCCGCGGTCAGCGTTCGAAATTCGCCCGGCGGCACATCCAGCTTGAGCGCGCCATATCCCACGCGGCGGATTTTTTCCACGTGGTGGCCAATCTCTTCGAACATGCGCCTCAACTGGCGGTTCTTGCCTTCGATCAGCGTCACTTCATACCAGGGATTGTCAGCGTCCTTGATCAACTTGATTTTCGCGGGCGCTGTTTTCAATCGCCGCAGCTTCGGGCCCGGCTGCTGGCCGCCAATCATTACCCCGCCGCGCAGTTTTTCAATCAACGGTTCCGCGGGCTTGCCGCTTACTTTTACCAGGTAGGTCTTAGGCACGCCGGAAGCCGCGCGGGTGAGCTTGAACGCCAGCTCCCCATCGTTGGTCAGCAACAGCAGCCCCTCACTGAGGTAATCCAGCCGGCCTACGGGATATACGCGGGCGCCGGCGTGCTTCACCAGGTCCATCACGGTGGGCCTGCCTTCAGGATCGGAAACCGTCGATACATATCCGCGAGGCTTGTTGAGCATGATGTGAATTTCGCGCTGTTGGCCTTTGAGAAGTTTGCCGTCAACTCGAATGTGGTCTTTCTCGATATCAGCCTTGGCGCCGAGCTCGGAGACGATCTGCCCGTTCACCGATACCCGGCCGGTCGTGATCATGTCTTCCGCTTTACGCCGGGAGGTGATTCCCTGCCCGGCAATAATTTTCTGCAGTCGTTCATTCATGTGTAGGGGTGCTCCTTATTTCAGGGTGACGATATCGTGGAAAGGCCCATGGGAAGAGGTGGATCACGCTTCGGTTGGCCAAAAAGACTACGCTTCGGGAGGGATCGCTTCAGTCTGCGGATGGTCCGCCTCCGGCTGTGCGGAGGTTTCCTGGGAACTGGATTCCGGCGGAAGGTCGGGCACTCCGGTGGCGTCGGCCATGGCCTCGGCGGCAAAAAGATCGCCCTGACCGTCGCCGATCAATTTTTCGAATTCTTCCATGCTGGGCAGGTCGCCAAGATCGTTCAATCCGAAACGCAGAAGGAATTCCTTGGTGGTCTTATAAAGGATGGGCCGTCCCACCACGGCCTTGCGCCCGGCGGTGGTAATGAGCTTGCGATCGAGCAGGGTGGCCAGCACCCCGGAAGCATCGACGCCGCGAATCTCGGAGATCTCCGGCGCGGTCGCCGGCTGCTTATAAGCGATGACCGCAAGGGTTTCGAGCGCGGGCAGCGACAGGCGTACCGGCGCCTTGAGGCTCCTGGCGAATGCCCGCACCGCATCATGCTGCTCGGGCTTGGTGGACATGCGATATCCGCCGGCTACTTCGCGGATGTCCATTCCGCGATCTGCTGCCGCGTAGTCGGCGATCAAGCCCGCGATTTCGGATTTAATTCTGGCTCGCAACGCGGTCTTGAACTCGGCCGGAGAAAGCTGCGGGGAACCGGCGTCGCTTTCTGCGTCGCCTGGCACAATTTCCAAATCATCACCATCTTCACCGGGGACGCGAGCGGGAACCAGCTCTTCGGCGCTCACCATGTCTTTAAGCGCGGCGGCGATCTGGTCCACGCTGGCGGGCTCTTCGGTGGCGTAGATAATGGCTTCGACCTGGGCTCTGATGCTCATCGTTGAATAGGAACCTTATCTCCAGTCATCGCGCACCGCGGCGCCATCGGCGAACACGGTGTCAAACATCACATGTTTCTTGAGCAATATCTCCCCATAGGCCCAGTCCTGCCGCAGCACGATCGCCTGCAGGCGCACCAGTTCGAGCAAAGCGAGGAAACAACATATCAAAGCCGCCTGCGAATGAGTATGCTGCAACAGGCGTTTAAGCGCCACCGGGCGGTCCTCGAACAGCAGCCGCCGCCGGATGAAATCGACCATCTGCCCCACCGTGACCGCTTCCTCATCCACCTGCAATACCGGTTCTGTCCGCGCCCGCTTTAAGATCTGCTGAAACGCGCGCGCCAGGTCAACCACGTCGGTGGCCAGCTCGGCCTCGGCGCCGGGATCGTCAACAAATTCATGCAGCGCAGGATTGCTCCACACTGCCTCTTCGACGTGCTGTTTCTGCAGCAGCATCTGCGCCGCATTCTTGAATTTCTCGTGCTCCAGCAGGCGTTCCACCAGCTCGCGCCGCGGATCATCGTCTTCGCCCGCAGGCGCCGTGGGATCGCGAGGCAGCAGCATGCGTGACTTGATCTGGATCAGCACCGACGCCATGTAAATAAATTCAGCGGCCACGTTCACATCGAGATGCTTGATGCGCTCCACGTAAGCGAGGTACTGCGCGGTGATGCGGGCGATGGGAATGTCGTAGATGTTGATGTCCTGCTTGCGCAGCAAATCCAGCAGCAGGTCAAGCGGCCCGTCGTACACATCTTCCACCTTGATGGAGTAGAGGGACTCGTGGTCCGCGGTGGTCTTTTTTTCGGATGTAACCCGGGAAGATTGCGCATTGCCGGCTGCGTCATGTTCCGCCGCCGCTGCGGGCTGGGGAGCGGTATCGCCGGCTGAATCAGGGAGCGTCGTTTTGTCCGCCATGAAACCCGCTTTCAACGCCTGGATTCAATATGCCGCCGCCCCACATCGTGGGACCAATTTTCAAAGGATAGGCTACGGCGCGGGAGCGGTGGTGGCCGGCAGCTCATCAAATTCCTTTGACATATGCATGGCCTCGCGAGCTTCATCCATCGTTTGCCGCGCAATCCGCCGCGCCTTGCCTGAACCTGCCGCGAGTATATCCCACGCCAGTTTTGGCTTGTTTTCATACTGGCGGCGGCGTTCCTGCAGCGGCGCCACGGTTTGTACGATGGCGTCGCTGGCCCATCCCTTGCATTCTATGCATCCGATACCCGCGGTGGTGCACCCCGCATAAACATTCTTCAGGGTATCCGCGGAGCTGAATATCTTGTGCAGGTCGCCCACCGGGCAGATATCGGGGTTCCCCGGATCGGAGCGGCGCACGCGATGCGGATCGGTCACCATGGTCTTGAGCTTCTTGCGAATGACCGGCTCGGGATCGCTGAGCAAAATGTAGTTGTCGTACGATTTTGACATCTTGCGCCCATCGGTGCCGGGCAGCCGCGCGGATTTGGTCAGCAGGTGCTTAGGTTCGGGAAACACAAACTCGCGGGTGCCGGGATAAAAGCTGTTGAAGCGCCGCGCCAGCTCGCGCGTGAGCTCGATGTGGGCCACCTGGTCTTCGCCCACCGGAACAAACTCGGCCTGGTAGATAAGGATGTCGGCGGATTGCAGCACCGGATATCCCAGAAACCCATAGTTGCCGAGGTCCTTGTCCTGAATATTTTCTTTTTGTTCCTTGTAGGTCGGCACCCTTTCCAGCCAGCCCAGGGGCGTAATCATCGACAGCAGCAGATGCAATTCAGCGTGCTGGGGAACGTGCGACTGGATAAAGAGCGTCGCTTTTTCAGGATCGAGGCCCGCGGCCAGCCAGTCCATGGTGACCTCGAGGGAGTTGGCTTTGATCATCGAGGTATCGCCAAAGTCGGTGGTGAGAGCGTGCCAGTCGGCGATAAAAAAATAGCAATCGTATTGCGATTGCAACTCCACCCAGTTAGTCAGGGCGCCGACGTAGTTTCCCAGGTGAAGCTTGCCGGTGGCCCGCATGCCACTAAGCACGCGGGGCGGCGTGTGCTTCAATTGCGACGCCGGACGGGTTGCGGACAAACCATTTGCCGGGGTCGAAGCCTCGTCCGAAGCCGGCGGTGGGGATGCGTGAGAAGAGCTGGGGAGATTAGGATCCATCAAAAACTCGTAAGCACGGCGTTGATGGTGTTGACGATTGGATCCATCATGAAGCGCAGCAGCCGCCCGCCGACGGTAAACAGGAGCAGCAGTCCGAATATTCCCACCGAGTCATAGGCTCTCTGCGCTCCCATCGGCAGAAAATGGCGCAGAACATGGCTGCCATCCAAAGGAGGAATGGGAATCAGGTTGAACAGGCCCAACAGCACGTTAATCATCATGGCGTCATAAAGAATCATGACGAAAGGCATCAGCATGGATGTGCTGTCGGTGATCAC
>JBBSHD010000078.1:0-8385 GCA_038253455.1 Terriglobales bacterium
ACCTGAACAGCATCAATCTTTTGACCTGAACAGCATCAAGCTTAAGAAGAACTCTTGCCCTCTGAACAAACATCAAACAAGTTTGTCATTCTGACGATTCCCGGCTTTATCGGGGTGAGGAAGAACCCCTACTCGGCTACAAATCTTTCCATTATGTGTTTTGAAGTTGCTGTTGCTTGGCGAAATATCGCGGGAAGCACATCTACCGGACATTCCCGGGAGACTGGAAACTTGAAAGCCCTACTCGAAATTCCCCACTGATCGTTGACTGAAAATTGCAATACTGCTAGAAATCGTATTAGCCTAAAGAGTACTTCAACGGTACCCTGTGCGTAACCAAAAAGGGTATCTGTAGATTATGTCTTGAAGGGAGTTGAGAAAATGCGCACATCAAATTTAAAACCTATCATCGCGTTAACTGCGCTTGCTCTCTCGCTTATTGGGGCGAGTTTTTTCAGCACAGCCCAGTCTCAAACTGCAAATGCCTCGACAACGAAAGCCTGGAAGACAGTCGTGGTGGACGCCGACAAAAGTGACGTTGAGGGAACGAAGGATACAATCCGACTATCTCGCGGCGCACGATTTGATGACAAAGACGCTCCAAACAAGAGGCCTTTGGATTCACCCGATTCTTCACCCTCGACAGAGGTGCGGAGCAATCTTCCGCCATATTGGGTTCGCATCCCAGCTATCCCGGTCGAAGAAAGCGATACCGTCTTTGTCGGGAAGATAGTTTCTTTCCAGCCATATTTTTCCAATGACCACACTCACCTTTACACCGAGATCAGCCTCGGAGTGGAGACGTTGTTGAAGGACAGAACCCAAAAAGCCCAGGAAGGGCGTTCCGTGCCGGTGCTGCTACGGGGTGGAAGATTGCGTCTGCCCGGCGGAAGAATCATCGAGGACGACTTTGCGCCGACGAGTTTCCGGCTGGAACAAAACTGCCGGTATGTTTTGTTCTTGCGCTACGTTCCAAACGGCGACTTTTTTCAGGCGGTCAAGAGCTGGGAGTTGCACAACAGCAGCGTTGTTCCCACAGCCAACGAAGACATTGTGGACGCTAAGACTGGCAAGTCCTCATATGCGGCGATGAGCGAAGCGGAGTTCATTCGCGCAGTAACGGAAGCCATCACCTCCCAACGCTTCAACAAATAACTCTAGAGGCCCACTTGCCTGAGGAGAATCTCATGCGATTCAGTCCCATTACACGGCTTTCGATGATTTCGCTTCTGTTAGCCTTATCGCTTAACTTCCTTTTGAGTCCCTCCTATTCCCAAAGTTCGCCGCCTTGTTCAACTCCACCTACAAATGCAAGTACGACCAGCAACGGCTTACCGGCAGAATGGAGTCCTGGGACTACTGCTCAGGTATATTTTGATTCATCGCAGTTTAGCGCGAACGAAATAAACGCGATGGAAACTGCTTTTAAGAATTGGCAAGTTGCAGATACAGGCTCAGGTGTCACCTATCAATTCATAGTACTTGGCGGTCCTCCCGCACCGACCGGACACTTCATAGAGGTCAGAAAAACAGCCCCAACGCCAAATGGTGTCCCCGACCCGACAGCGGCCATGTACAGTAGCTATTCTTTTACCTCCAACGGCGCCTGGAATACCATCAATAACGGTACGATCCAAGTTAATCCGGATATTACGGATAGTGTCTCCCTAGAACAAAAGATGGCACATGAAATTGGTCATTGGCTGGGCTTAGCCGATTGTACGGGCTGTAGTGAGGGAAGTTCAGTAATGGCGTTTGGCGACACCATGAACGGCGAGAATGGCAACAGTGGCCCTACACCATGTGATTTGACGGCAGAAGCCAATACTCCCGGTTACACACAGGGCGGCGGTGGTACTGGTGGCACTGGTGACACTGATATCAGCAGTTGTGGGGGCAATGTAAAGCTCAATAATGATGGTTGTAATCCCTCGCCTATTGTTATCGATATTGACGGCTCGGGGTTTCAGTTCACGGATGCTGTTAACGGTGTAAAATTTGACATAACCAATTCGGGAACACCGATGCAGATCGCATGGACTGCTCTGGGATCGCGTAATGCTTTCCTGGTGCTGGACCGAAATGGCAGTGGCGTCATTGATAATGGTTCCGAGTTGTTTGGTAATTTCACGCCTCAGCCACGGTCCGATCAGCCTAATGGATTCCTGGCTCTTGCTGAATTTGACAAGCCAGAGAACGGCGGCAATGGCGATGGGATCATCGATCAAAACGACCAGGTATTTTCGCATCTCGCGCTTTGGATTGATGAAAACCATGATGGGATTTCGCAGCCCAAAGAGCTGCACCCACTACCGGAACTTGGCATATTCTCTCTCAATTTGAATTACAAAGAGTCGCGGCGAACAGATGAGTTTGGGAATATGTTTCGATTCCGGGCAAAGGTTAATCCGTATAATCGTAGTCACGAGACGGACGTTCGGCGCTGGGCCTACGATGTATTTCTGGTCACACCATAGCGTCATTCTAAGTGGGGTAGTCGACAAACCCCGCACGCTCCATGCCGCGCTGGGCCTCGATGTTCTTCATGAACGTCTTCCACACGAAACCGGTGCGGGCGTTTTCCGCCCCCAGCATGGTGATTCCCAAGTCAATGCCGATTACGTCGGGATCGACCCATCCGGTGTTGGGATTGAACGCATCCACGAAGCTGTAACGCTTCCATATTTTTTTGGTGTAGTGATCGCGCAGGTTATGCAGCACCCGCATGCATTCCGCGGGCTGAAAGGGTACGGCGCCGCCGGCCGCCGCGGGCACGATGGTTCCGTCGATCGGGCCTTGCGCCGGCGGGCCTCCCCAGGCCACGTATCCGTTCGCCGAATCGGACGCGGTGAATCCCCAGAGGTCGTCGGAAAATTTCGGGTACTTGTCTTTCAACGACAGGCAAAAGAGATGGTGCGCGTGCGTGGCCAGGGCCGAGTTGCGGAAGTAGTCGGCATACTTGTCGTGCTTGCCGCGAAAATCGAACCACGCCTGCGAGTACAGGTGAACAAACAACGGGTCGCCGCCCTCGATGTAGGTCATGCCCGCGTAATTGAAGCGCGGACGGGAAAAGGCGTCCCAGCTCGACGCCGGCAGGGGATGGGTATTCGAACCCAGGCCCAGCAGGTAGATCATCATCAGCTCGGAATACTTGTTCCAGCGTCCTTTCAAGAACCCCACTTCCGGCTTCCAGCCCATGCTGACGGTATCGCCGCCGTTCAACATCCATTTCCAGTCGGCCCGCTCGTAGAGCTGGGTGGCCAGGGTGTGAATGTCCTTGTCATCGAAGTAGGCGCGGCAAGTAAGCACCCCGCAGAGCAGCAGGGCGGTATCGATGGTGGAAATCTCGCACTCCCAGGAGCGGCTGCCGTCGTTGAGGTCCATGAAGTGGAAGAAGAACCCGTGATAATGCGACATGCGCTCCCACAAAAAGCGCAGCGTATTCAGCACGCGCTTGCGGCCGTCTTCGCGCTTGAGCATCCCGCGCTCCACGGCAATGCAGATGCCAGTCAGCCCAAATCCAGTGGCGGCCGAGCTGGCAACGTTGCGCGGGTCCTGTCCATCGGCCTGGCTGCGGTCTTTGACCAGTCCGGTGTAGGGACTGGCAGCCTCCCAGAAATAGCGAAAACTGCGCTCCTCGATCTCCTGCAGCAGCGCGTCATCCGCGGCAGTGAGCCTGGGGACGCCCTGTACCTGAGGTTTGGCGGTTGTCGCGTCGTCCGGCGTTGCCAGCGCGGCCAGTGACTGGTTGAAGACGCCGGCAAAGGGGACTGCAACCGCGAGTCGCGCGGCTTTCTTCAGCAGTTCGCGGCGGGTAGTTCCACTGGTTGGGGCAACACCCTCACCCGTTATAGGCTTTTTCATAGGGATACTATCTTCGATGCGCCGGCAGGAAATCGTGAGCTCTTCTGTATTATTCCATATTGCGACACGAGTGAATTCCCATGACTGAGCTAATCCCCGCCGTTCTGACCGCCGAAGAAAATTCTCTGATGGAAGCCGCGAAAGCAGCCTACAAGAGCTCGTGGTCTCCCTACTCCAAATTCAAGGTGGGCGCCGCCATCCTGATGGAATCGGGAGAAATATTCACCGGCTGCAACGTGGAGAACATGTCATACGGCCTGACCAACTGCGCCGAGCGCACCGCAATCTTCAGCGCGGTCGCCCAGCGAGGCGGCGCCGCAACCGTGATCCGCACCGTGGCAGTGGCCGCCGAGCAGCCGGTAGCGTGCGCGCCATGCGGCGCATGCCGGCAGGTCATCTACGAGTTCGGCCCCGACGCGACCATCATCTTTCGTGGGGAACAGGGGTTCAAGCGGATGAACATACGGGAGTTGTTGCCGGAGGGGTTTCGGTTCAGCCCGGGGTAGAGGCGTTAAGGATATAACTGCTAAGGAACCACTCCATGCAGTCCCCCAATGGGATGTCATTCTGACGACTCCCGGCTTTATCGGGGTGAGGAAGAATCCCTACCCTCTGCAAACTCTCAGCTAACCCGATGGTTCATCTCCGCCTAATACTGACCACTGCACGATGACCGTCGAGCGCGGCGCCTGGTCCGTTGCGGAGAACCGAAAAAGACCCTGGGGAAATATTTGTCGAACAGTAGGGGTCCTTCCTCGCCCCGATAAAGCCGGGGGTCGTCAGGATGACACCGGAGAAGGAGGCTTGTCAGGCTCCAATAACCATGGGTCGCAATTCCAATAAAAAAGCGCCCGGGGAACTCTCCCGGGCGCCTGGAACCCAACGTTCTAGCTGCAGCCGCTGGTGCTGCCGCATGACATGCAGCGGTAGCAACTGCCGTTCCGGGTCATGATGCTGCCGCAAACGTGGCATGACGGAGCGTCGCCCATGTCCACCATCTGCCGCAATGCGTCAGCGGGATGCTGGTAGCCGGCGCCGGTTTCCGATGCTGCCGAAGCCGGGGCCGGCACTGGAGCGGTGCCGAACGCGGTGGCTGCCGCATCATCCGGGGCCACGAACAGGCCTGAGTTCCTGGGCTGCATCCCCTGGAACAGTGCCTGCTGTCTTCCCGTGAGGAACCGGAGCTGCATCCAGCGGAAGATGTAGTCCATGATCGACTTGGCGAAGCCGAGCTCGCTGTTGGTGGTCCACCCGCTGGGTTCAAAGCGGGTGTGGGCAAACTTCTCGCACAGGGTCTTCAGCGGCACCCCGTGTTGCAATGAGAGTGAAACCGCGGTGGCGAAGCAATCCATCAACCCGCTAACCGTGGAGCCTTCCTTCGCCATCTTGATGAATATCTCTCCCGGGGAGCCATCTTTGTACAGGCCTACCGTGATGTACCCTTCGTGGTCGCCCACGTTGAACTTGTGGGTGAGCGAAAGTCGCTCTTCAGGCATGCGGTTGCGTACCGCGCGAGGCGGCCCGTCGGACGATGCTTCGGGCAGCAGCGGCGCCACCGCGGTCTCGACTTCCTTAACCAGCGCCATCTTGGCCTGCTTGCCGTCGGCGCCGGAAACGTTAAGCGGCTGCGTGCCCTTGCTGCCGTCGCGGTAAATGGCCACCGATTTCAAGCCCAGCTTCCACGCCTGGATGTAGGCTTCCATGATCTCTTCCACCGAAGCCTTTTCGGGAAGGTTGGCGGTCTTGGAAATTGCGCCGGAGATAAATGGCTGGGCGGCGGCCATCATCTTCAGGTGTCCCATGTAGGCGATGGAGCGCGTGCCTTTGGTGGGCCGGAAGCTGCAGTCGAACACCGCGAGATGCTCATCTTTGATTCCCGGAGCGCCTTCGATGGTGCCGGTGGCGTCGATATAGCTGACGATGGCGTCGGTCTGCTCGTTGTCGTAGCCCAGCTTGAACAGGGAAGCGGGCACGGTATTGTTCACGATCTTGATCATGCCCCCGCCGACCAGTTTCTTGTACTTCACCAGCGCCAGGTCGGGCTCGATGCCGGTGGTGTCGCAATCCATCATGAAGCCGATGGTGCCGGTGGGCGCCAGGACGGTGACTTGCGAGTTGCGGAAGCCGTGCTTCTCGCCGTGGGCCAGCGCCTGGTCCCAGCACGCTTTGCTGGCGTCAAACAGCGCTTCTGGCACGTGTTGCTGGGAGATGCGGTTCACCGATGCGCGGTGCATGCGGATCACATCGAGGAACGGCTCGCGGTTTACGTAGAAGCCCGGGCACGCTCCGCCATCGATTTCCGCGGCTTGCGTCAAGTCGGTGGCGGCGGGTAGCTCGGGGCACTGCTCCGCCATCCGCGCCGACTGCAGATAGGCTTCGCCGCACATGATGGCGGTGAGGCACGCGGCATAATCGCGGCCCGCGTCAGAGTCATACGGCAGCCCGCTAGCCATCAGTAATGCGCCCAGGTTGGCGTATCCCAGCCCCAGGGGCCGGTAGTCGTGGGAATTGCGCGCAATGGTTTCGGTCGGATATCCCGCGTTGTCGATCAGGATTTCCTGCGCCGTGATCATGACGTCCACCGCGTGGCGGTACGATTCCACGTCAAACACGCCGTTGCCGGCAAACTTCATGAGGTTCAGGCTGGAAAGGTTGCACGCCGAATCATCGAGGAACATGTATTCCGAGCAGGGATTCGACGCGTTGATGCGCCCGCTGTTTTTCGATGTGTGCCAGCGGTTGGTGGTGGTGTCGAACTGCATGCCGGGGTCGCCGCACTGCCAGGTGGCTTCGGCGATCTTGCGCAGGATGTCGCGGGCCTTGAAGGTCTGGATCGGACGCCCGTCCTTGACCGCGCGGGTGCTGAACTCGGCGTCGCGCTCGACCGCCTGCATGAACTCGTCGGTCACCCGCACCGAGTTGTTGGCGTTCTGGAAGAAGATGGAGTGGAAGGCTTCCGAATCCGGAGTGCTGCCGTCATAACCGGCCTGGATCAAGGTCCACGCCTTGGCTTCTTCTTTCTGCTTGCACTCGATGAAATCGACGATGTCGGGGTGCTCCACGTTGAGGATCACCATCTTGGCCGCGCGCCGCGTCTTGCCGCCCGACTTGATCACGCCGGCGAAGGCGTCAAAGCCGCGCATGAAGCTGATGGGCCCGCTGGCGGTGCCGCCGCCGCTCAGGCCTTCGGTGGAGGAGCGCAGCGCCGACAGGTTGGTGCCGGTGCCGCTTCCCCATTTGAACAGCATGCCTTCGGTCTTGGCCAGGGTGAGAATCGAATCGAGAGAATCCTTCACCGAGTTGATGAAGCAGGCTGAGCATTGCGGGTTGCGATATCCCGTGACCCCATGCTCCACGTCGGCCATGTTGAAGTTCCAGTGCCAGCTTTGCGCGTCGGAGTTGGGTTCCAGGCGGTCGCAGCCCACGTTGAACCATACCGGCGAATTGAATGCCGCCAGCTGGTTCAGCAGGATGTGCGCCAGCTCATCGTGGAAGATGGCCGCGTCCACCGGGGTGCGAAAGTAATTCATATCCGTGCCCCAGTCGCGGATGGTCTCCACCACGCGCTGGATCAGCATGCGCACGCCGGTTTCGCGTTCCGAGGTGCCGGGCTTGCCGTGCAGGTACTTGCTGGCCACGATGTTGGTGGCGGTCATCGACCAGTCTTTGGGGGTTTCCACGTCTTTCTGTTCGAAAATCACCTTGCCCTGGGCATCGGTAATCTGCGAGAGCCGCAGCTCCCATTGAATGGCATCGAAGGGCGATACCGTGCCTTTGGTGTAGTAGCGCCGGAAGGCGAGACCACTGGTCTGATTGAGCGATTTAAGTTTGCTGCCTACCGCGAAGCTGGATTCCATTTTGAGCGCCGGGATTTTCACTTCTCCGGAAACGATCCTTACGGGGATATCTGACATCTTCTATTCTCCTCTAATCATTGCGAAATCGAAAGCCGTTAAACACTAAAAACCACTGTGATCATGCGGCTGAAAAGAGCCGCATTCCGAAACCAGGATTTGCTTAGGTAACTGCCGGCATAATGGCGGCGGAATCGCGCGCAAACCCGCGATTTTCGCGGCTGCGGCCGTTACCGGCTTCCTCCGTGTAGAGACGATCCATGACCCAGAACGATTGCGCGGCCGGAGCGCTGTCAGACTGCTGGCTGAGCCACTGGGTGAGCGATTGCGCGGCCTTGAGGCTTTGCTCGGGGCTGGCGGTGGCGTAGCGGGCAAAACATTGCGAGCTCAAAATGCGCTCCCGCATTGCTCCCGGCGCGGAGCACAGACGGCACAGCGCGGCGCACAGGTCGGCAGCGGCGTTGAACTCCATGATCCCCAGCAGGCGGCGCGTGCCCTGCATCTCCTCCGGCGCCAGCAACTCCTCGGCCACCGCGAACACCCCTGCCTCGGGCGGCACCAGCAACAATCCGAAGCTGGATTCGATCCGGAACCATCGCGACCAGTTCAGGCCGGTAGCTTCGAGCCTGGCTTCCAGTTCCATACGGTCGGTTTCAACGCGGTTTGG
>JBBSHD010000079.1:0-8348 GCA_038253455.1 Terriglobales bacterium
ATCAAACAAATACGTACACACTCCGCAGGGTGTCTTTGAGCTGCGTTATTTCTTCAGCGAAAGCGTGAACGGTCCCGAGGGCTTGTCAACGTCGCTATTGATATTGAAGCGCCGGGTGAAGAAGATCATCGAAGACGAAAACCCGCAGCGGCCGCTCACCGACGACCAGATCACCCGCATCTTACTGGACCAGGGAATCAGGGTGACCCGGCGTACTGTGGCCAAGTATCGCGAAGATATGCGCATCCCCAGCACCCATCACCGTAAGGTCAAAGAGCGATAAGGTAGCCGCAAAAGTAGTTGCGGACATCATAGTGAGTAGGTCATTCGAACTAATCCCAGGGGGCCAAGAGCGATGAATGTGGAATATACCGGCAGGCAGGTAGAGATATCGAATGCGATCAGGACCCAGACCGAACACGGGCTGGCGAAACTGGAAAAAATTTTCGGCGGCGACTTTCATACCCATGTGATCCTGGGCACGGAAAAACGGCGGTGCAAAGCGGAAATCACCCTGAACCTGAGGGACCATCCCCTGGTTGGGGTCGCAGAGGCGGCCACCATGCCGCTCGCCATCAGCGGCGCCCTCGATCACATTGGCAGCCAGGCGGTGAAATACAAGAGCCGGCTGCGCAGCCGGAAACGCAACGCGGCTACCCGGAAGCCGGGCAAGACCAACGGCGAGCCGGTGTCGGCGAATGGTGAATCACCAACCTCGGCTCTGCCCAACGGCTCCGCTATGATGACCCACAATTTCCCCGAGGTAAGCGTGGTCACCGAGGCCCACGTAGTGGCGTCCAACGAGGCGGTGGCTAAGCGTCCGCTGACCATCGACGAGGCAATTAAAGAAGCTGAGTTTCGCGACCAGGAAGTGTTTGTATTCAGGGATATGGACGGGAACGTTAAAGTGCTGCATCGCAAGAAGGATGGCAAGCTGGTGTTGATCGAGGCCTAAGGACGGAGCGCTGGCGCTTAGGAGAATTCCGGGTGAGTCTCTCACCGCATCGCCCCGCCGACCGTTGGGAGTTCAAATCCCCTCAACCGTGTCATCCTGACGACCCCCGGCTTTATCGGGGTGAGGAAGGACCCCTACAGTTCGACAAATATCTCCCCCGGAGCTTTTTTTGGTCCTCCGGTACGGATCAGGCGTCGCGCTCGACCGTCATCGTACAGTGGTCAGTATTCGGCGGAGATGAACCATCGGGTTAGCTGAGAGGTTGCAGAGGGTAGGGATTCTTCCTCACCCCGATAAAGCCGGGGGTCGTCAGAATGACATCCCGTTTGGGGGACTGCCTGGAGCGGTTCCTTAACTCCAAGCTGTGCTGATTACTGCCGCTGACCTACCTGCCCGAGATCTTCTCGCCAATCGATTTTGCCTGGGAGAACAAATGCAGGTAGTCGGGGCCGCCGGCCTTGGAATCGGTGCCTGACATATTGAACCCGCCGAAGGGATGGGCGCCCACCATCGCGCCAGTGCATTTGCGATTGATGTAGAGGTTGCCGACGTGGAAGTCGCGCTTGGCGCGGTCGAGCTTTTCGCGGGATGATGAATACACCGCCCCGGTCAGGCCAAACTCGGTGTTGTTGGCGATGGCCAAAGCGTCTTCAAAATTGTTGGATTTAATGATAGCCAGCACCGGCCCGAAGATTTCTTCCTGCGCCAGGCGCGCGCCGGGCGCGATGTCGGCGATCACCGTGGGCTCGATGTAGTAGCCGTCGCCCGCGCTGCTGGAGCGGCCGCCGCCGGTGATGACCCGTCCTTCGCCGCGCCCGATCTCGATGTATTTCAAAATGGAATTCATGGCGCTCTCGTTGACCACCGGTCCCATGGACGCGTTGCCCGCGGGATCGCCCAGCGAGATTTTGTTCACCTTATCGCGGACGCGTTCTACGAACACGTCGTAAATCCTGGCATCCACGATGGCGCGCGAGCATGCCGAGCATTTTTGTCCCTGGAAGCCAAAGGCGGCCTGCACCACGCCTTCCGCGGCGGCATCGATATCGGCGTCGGCATCGACGACTATCGAATCCTTGCCACCCATCTCGAGGATGGTGCGCTTGATCCAGATCTGACCGGGACGCGCTATCGCCGCGCGCGCGTTGATATCGAGCCCAACTTCTTTGGAGCCAGTGAAAGCAATGAAGCGGGTCTTGGGATGCTCGACGATGGCGTTGCCGAAGGTGGCGCCGGAGCCGGGGCAGAAGTTCACCACCCCGTCGGGCAAGCCGGCCTGCTGCAGCACTTCAAAGAAGCGCGCGGCAATCGTAGGAGAATCGCTCGAAGGCTTCAGAATGACGGTATTGCCGCACACCACCGCCGCCATGGTCATGCCCGCCATGATCGCGCAGGGAAAATTCCAAGGAGGAATCACCGCACCCACCCCGAGCGGAATGTAAACCAGTTGGTCGTGCTCGCCGGGCAACTGCACCGGGGCCTGGGACTGGCTGAGCCGGAGGGCCTCGCGCGCGTAGAAATCACAAAAATCAATGGTCTCGGCGATATCGGCGTCAGCTTCCGCCCAGTTCTTGCCGACCTCGTAAACCATCCATGCGGCAAACTCGAACTTGCGCTGCCGCAATAAATCGGTGACCCGGGTAAGCACTCCGACGCGATCGGTAACAGAGCTAAGCCGCCAGGTGGCGAACGCCGCCAGCGCGGCTTGCATCGCCGGCTCCACGTGTTCCGGTCCCGCCTTTTGATGGGTCCCTACCAGCTCCGCGGGATTGGCGGGGTTGAACGACTTGATTTTTCCTTCGGTCTTGAGCTGCCTGCCGCCGATGACGAGATCGTACTCGCGTCCTAATTCGCCTTTCACCCGCGCCAGCGCCTGCCGCATCTTGCGTGCATGATCCGCGTTGCTGAAATCAGTGAGAGGCTCGTTGCGAAACGGACCGCTGAGCGTGGATGCTGTGGTGGAGGGAGCGTATTCTGCGGTGGCCATGGCGATGTCGTCCTTTTTAGTTCAGTGCGTTGCCGGCGGACTCTGGAGGCGCCCTGCCCGCTGCCGGGAGAGTGAGTATCTTAACATTGGGAAGCGGCCCTTAGAACTCGGCTTGCGGGTCAGAGGCCATGCGCTCCAGCTTGTCCCAGGCAAAAGCTTTTCCGTCGAACGCGCGCTTCAAGGTCTTGAACAGCACGACCGAAAACAGCTGGCGATAGGTGAACCGCTGCAGCCAGATGTGGGCCAGAAGCCAGTAGTCGCTGCGCGTGCTGGTGGAGCGCCGCTCCAGAAGCACGGCGATGGCCGACGCCACAAAATCAATCACCAGGAATACCAGGAAGAACACCAGCAGCCGCACGAAATCGGTGGTGTTGCTGGTTTCCGGATGAAAATAACGTTCCAGAAGAAATTTAATCGTGCCGAATACGAACATCAGATCGATGAACGGGGAGACCAGCGGCAGCAAGATCTGGAAGATGACGATGTTGGGCAGCGCCACCCAGCCCAGGGTGCCGCGATGGCCGAAGGCGCCGCGATGTTTCCACACCGACTGCAAAATGCCGAACGACCAGCGAAAACGCTGGCGGATCAATCCATTGGCGCTGATGGGCGCTTCGGTGAAGGCAATGGCTCTGTCTTCATAGACAACGTGCGAACCCATCTGCAGCAATGACATGGTGAGGTCGGCATCTTCGGCGACGGTGTGCAACGGGTAGCCGCCGGCCTGCCGCACCGCTGACACCCGCCACGCTCCGATGGCGCCGGGAACCACCGTGACCGCGCCAAAAGTATCAAGCGCGCGGCGCTCGAAGTTCTGGCTGGTCAGATATTCCAGGGCCTGCCAGCGTGTCCACAGGTTGATCCGGTTTCCCACCTTGGTATTTCCCGCCACCGCCGCCACCCGGGGGACCGCGAAGTGGGGAAGCAGTAGTGATATCGCGTTGGAGCCGATTTCGGTATCGGCGTCGATGCCTACGAAGTAATCTTCGGTTACGTGGATCAATCCGTGGTTGAGGGCCTCGGCCTTTCCCGCGTTGGGCTGGGTGATCACCAGCAGCTTTCCCGCGGCAATCTCCGAGGCGAAAAGGCGCTGAGTCACTTCGAGAGTGGAATCGGTGGAGCCGTCGTCCACCATAATGATGCGCATGTGCGGGTAATCGGATGCGAGCACTGACCTGATGGTGCGCTCTATGCCCTGCTCCTCGTTATATGCGGGAATCAGCACCGCCACCGGAGCGGTAAAAGGCAGCAAGAGCCGCGGATCCGGCTTCCGCAACCGGTCATAAATGGCGAGGATGCCGATGAAGATGAGGCGCGCCGTCATCAGGGCATCGCCCAGGAAAAACACCAACTCGATGCCGGCGCCGGAAAGATCCCATAGCCAGAACGCGATGTCATCCACCTGCGCGCCCACGCGTTCGTTGGCCGAGATCGCGGGCATCACGTCGGAACGATGCTTGCCCAGCAACGCCGATACGGGGACGAGCTCGTAGCCGCGCGACCGCAACTGATCGATCAGTATGGGCAGCGCCTTCACGGTTTCGCTGCGGTCGCCACCGCCGTCGTGCAGCAACACGATATTGCCCAGGGGAAGCTGCTCGATGACGCGCCTTACGATTTCGTCGGCAGAGGTATGCGGATTGTCTTTCCAGTCGTTGGGATCGATCTTGGTCCCCACCGTGATGTAGCCCATCTGTTGCACGACTTCGAGCGGCTTGACCTCGTCGGCGGTGTCGGGTTCCTGGTCAACCGAATACGGCGGGCGGAAATACAAAGGCTTGACCCCAAGCTTGGCGGCAAACAGGCGCTCGGTAAGGTTCAGCTCAACTTCCATGTAGCGCCGCGAAACTTCGCTGATGTCAGGATGGGTGAACGTGTGGTTGCCGATCTCGTGTCCTTCGTCAAATACCTGGTTAGTGAGCGAACTGAAATCGCGCGCCGAGGAGCCGATCATGAAGAACGTTCCCTTGACGTTCCTGGCGTTCAGCACCGCTAGTATCTTCGGGGTAAAAGTCGGGTCGGGCCCGTCGTCGAAGGTCAGCGCAATCTGTTTAGGCTTGGCGCCGAACTGGTACAGCTCATAGGGCGTGGGAAACGAGGTGATGGTTTCTCCCACGATCAGGCCGGTGGCGGCATCCAGTTTCACACTGCGGACACCGGGCGTGGGTTTGCGTTCAATCACCAGTATCTCGCCGGCGCCTTCGGTGTCGACGTCCTGGCCGGAGGGCATGATCTTCAGCTTGGAGGGAGAATCGGCGCTGGAGGGGCTGTCCCACACCGCCCACATGGAGCGATCTTCGGCGCCCAAGCGCCACAACGCAAAAGTGCGCAGGCCCAACTGGCGCGCCGCCCGCATCTGGTTCAGCGTGGTCACGGCATCGAGGTACCAGACATCGTGGCGGTCTTCGTTTTCGTCGCTATAGGCGTAGTGCGGGTTCAGGGAATCCGCGTCGAGCTCGATGTTCGATTCCGATTCCTGCGCGTGCAGCCATGCTTCCTGGGTGGAAATGGTTTGCACGTCGGCGGCGGTGGCCGGAAGGTTTTTCTTTGGCGTGCGCCAGTCATAACCGTAGCTGCCCAGCGCACAGATGAGTTTTTCGCGGGGAATCAGTTTCAGCGTGCGTGCCAGGTTCTTGGTGAACCAATCCTGTGCGGCCACCGGGCCGGGTTTCCCCGGGCCCTGGTGCTGGTCGTAGTTCATCAGGATCAACCCGTCGGATTGCTGGGCCAGGTGCGCGTAGTCGTAGTCATCATCGCTGGCAGGCACGTTTACGTATAGCTTCATGCCGCGGGCGTGGAGGTCGGCGCCCAGCTCGCTGATCAGCGCCTTGAACCCGGCCTGGGCGGGACGGGGAATTTCTTCGAAGTCGATGCAGATGCCGCGATAGGCGTCGCTCGACAGAAACACGCCGATTTCGCGCCGGAAGCGCTCGCGGCTGGCCGGGCTGCTGAGGAAATCGCCCACCGACGGCATGAATTGCCGGGAGACGGCGTCGAAATTGTTGACCAGCGGAAACACTTCGGTTTCCGCCTTCACGCTTTTGAGAAAGGGCATCACTTTCTCATCCACCGGAAGGACCTTGCTGCCTGAGATCAAGTCAAACTGGCGGTTGTCGGGACTGACGCCCTGCAATCGGCCGTCCGGCGTGAGCACGTGCAGCCATTCGGGATAGAGAATGTCGATCTGGGGAACATATTCTTTCAATGAGGAAAAACTGCCTGCGTCCCAGTTGACGTAAAACGCCGCGCGAATTCCTTCCTCGGTATTGAGCACGACCTGCGAGGGTGGTGACGTGGTCTTGCGGCGCGCCGGACGAGGGGGCCGGGGACGCTCGGTCCCCACCAGGGTGTGATAAGGATGCTGCGGGTGCGGCAGCAGCAGGGCGGGAAGGCTCGCTCCGCGCAGGGCGGTGAACACGAAGACGATCAGCACCAGCGAAAGCATGACCGCGGAAGCATCCAGCAACCGCCGCAACCGCTTCCAGCGTTTGCGATCGGGGTCGTAAAATACAGCCTTTTGCATGCTGATAGAGTCTTTTTTCATCGTATCTTTGGGTACCGGCAACGTCAAACCCAGTTGTCACTCGGGTAAAAAAAGGTGAAACTGAGGCCGGCATGAGAAAGAAACTCTATCTGTCTATTGTTCTGGGGATCACGATTACTTGCGTACTAATGGTTGTTTGGATGCACAGTCACAATAACAGTTCGAGTTCTATGTTTACGTTCCATGCGCTTGAGCTGGGGATCGCCTTTGCAGCGCCTGCAGCGTCACTCGGGCTCGCCTTTGCATACCTGATGGTCTTTGTTGTAAACGCCCTGGTCTATTCGGCTTTAATACGGTTTCTTTGGGAGTTTGTTGAAGCGGTAAGAAACCGTTTTCGCCGTTCTTCCTAGGAATCAGAACGGAACAATCAATCGGCTTGCAAGGCCCAGAACAAAGTTCAAGCAGCGGCTGCGAATCCGCAGCGGCAATCAGCGAAATTGTTTATATTCCCTCCGTGCATTTTCTCCCACTCCAACATCGCCGCTTGATTCTGGTGGCCCTTCTGGCCGGCCTGGCGCTGCGGTTTTTCTTCGTGTTGCGTTATCCCCTGATTACTTTTGATGCTTCCGTCTATGGTGACATCGCCAAAAACTGGCTGCTGAGCGGAACTTTCGGCATGGGTGAAAACGGCGCGGCGGTGCCCACGCTCATCCGCCTGCCCGGCTACCCGGCGTTTTTGGCGATAGTGTGGCTGTTGAGTGGAATCGAGCACTATCGCGCCGTGGAATTGACCCAGGTGGTCATCGATCTGGGCGGATGTTTTGTGATTGCCGGAATCGCGCGCCAGCTCCTCAACCAGCGCGCGGCCACCATCGCATTCGTCATCGCGGCGCTTTGTCCTTTTCTTGCCAACTATGTCGCCATTCCCCAGACCGAAACCCTGGCAATTTTTTTCTCGGGAGCGGCGCTTTATTCGGCGCAGCGCGCTCTTTGCGAAGCCCGCTGGGCAAAGTGGATTGCCTGCTGCGGATTTTCCGTCGCCGCCGCCATCCTCATGCGTCCTGATGGCGTGATCCTGCTGGCCGCGATCGGCAGCTACCTCTTATGGCATGGCCTGGGTCCGCGGCGTGGCAGGCAGCAGGCATCACAGAACTCCGCGGTTGGGGCGACGGGAAATATGGGTCGCACCCTGGCGGCGGGTTTGCTGCTGGGCGCATGTGCGCTGCTGCCGCTGGTCCCGTGGACAGTGCGCAACTGGCGCGTATTTCACCAGTTCCAGCCGATCGCTCCGCGCTATGCCAATGCGCCGGGGGAATTTGTGCCCCAGGGATTTCATCGCTGGGTGAAAACCTGGATCGTGGATTACGTTTCCACAGAAGAATTGTTCTGGAAAATTTCCGCCGATGTTCCCGGCGAGGTGGTGGATGCCGGCAAGCTCCCGGACCGCGCTTTCGACGACCCCGCGCAGCGTGCCGAAACCAGCCGGTTGTTTGACGAGTACAACGTCAACCCGGTGATCACCCCGGAGATCGACGCTGAGTTTGCCGATCTGGCGGCGCGCCGGGTTGATCATGCGCCGATGCGTTATTACCTGTGGCTGCCGGCGTTACGAGTGACGGATATGTGGATGCGGCCCCGCACCGAGATGCTGCCCATCGAATCGCGCTGGTGGGAGTATGAAAATCACGAGGGGGAATCGCAGATCGCGATCACCATGCTGTTGTGGAACGCGGCGTTACTGTTCACTGCGCTGGCGGCGCCGATCGTAGCGCGCAAGATGGGCAGGGAAGCTTCCATCGCGGGCGCAGCCAACACCGCCCTGTTCCGCCGCCTGCGGCCCCTGGTCTCCCCTGGCGGGGCGCTGGCCATCATGACCTTCCTGGGCGGCACCGACGACCTGGCCTCGCTGTTCTCGGTGCAGA
>JBBSHD010000080.1:0-8246 GCA_038253455.1 Terriglobales bacterium
AATGGATTCTGGCCGACAATTTGCAGGTCCGCATGAGCCTGCAAATCCATAAATTCATCTGGCCACCGGCTACCAAGGGGGTCTGATCTTGAGCGTCACCCGCAAGCTCGCCGGGAACAATCTCGAATCCCGAAATCGCCGATTCTCATCTAAAATAGAGGGAGAATCTGATGTTGCCCGGACGCAGCCTGGAGAAGGAACCAGCCATTGTGCTGTTGAGTGGCGGAATGGATTCCTGCGTGTGCGCGGCGTTGGCCGCCCGGGATTTCGATGCGGCGGCCCTGCACGTCAGTTACGGGCAGCCTACTGAAGAGCGCGAGCGGCGATCTTTTAACTCCATCTGTGACCGGCTGGGAATTGCCCGGCGCCTCATGGTGCGCAACCAGGTTTTTCGCGCGATAGGCGGTTCGGCGTTGAGCGATGATAAAATCGCCATCCCCGCTGCTGGAGCCGAGATTGGCAGCGACATTCCGGTTACTTACGTCCCCTTTCGCAACGGGCACTTTCTGGCGGCGGCGGTAAGCTGGGCTGAAGTGCTGGGAGCAAAAAAGATTTTTATAGGAGCGGTGGAGCAGGATAGCTCGGGCTATCCCGATTGCCGTCCGCAATTTTATCGCGCCTATAACGATGCCATCGCCGCCGGCACCCGCGATGGAGACATTACCGTAGTAACTCCGCTGGTAGCGATGCGGAAAGTGGAAATTGTAAAGATGGGGTTGTTACTAAGGGCGCCCCTCGATCTGACCTGGAGCTGTTATGCCAGGAATGACCGGGCGTGCGGGGTGTGCGAGAGTTGTGTATTGAGGATGAGGGCTTTTGCCGCCGCGGGCGAGCAAGACCCCATTCCGTACGTGGAAACGGCCATGCCGGTTGAGCAGGCCGCGACTTTAATTTAGCCGGGAGGCAACTATGAAGCATGCCATTATGAAAAATAGAACAGCGATGGTCGCCGTGGCGGCGCTCTTCGCCGCGATGATGTTATCCGCACTGGCGGGGGCGCAGAACTTCGCCACCGTACAGGGCAAGGTGCTCGATGATGACAGCAAGCCCCTGGTCGGGGCGGTGGTTGAGCTGGTGGGCAAGGAAACCGGCAGGAAATATGCGCTGCCCACCAACAAGAAGGGCGAATTCAGCTCGATCGGCGTCACCCCCGGCATCTATGACGTCACCTTGATGAAAGACGGGACCAAGCTCTGGCAAAGCATGAACTACCAGGTCAGCACCGCCAAGCCCGACGGCGTCAACGCCATCGATTTCGACCTGCACAAGCTGCGTGCCGAGCTGCGCGCCGCCGGCAAGGCCACCATGTCGGCGGCCGAAGTGAAGGCCCACGAGCAGGTGCAGCAGGACAACATGAAGATCAAGACGCTGAACGATTACCTTGCCCGCGCCAAGGCGGCCAGCGACGCAACCCCGCCGGATTACGATACCGCCATCAAGATACTGACCGAGGCTACCAACATCGACGGCACCAAGGACCTGCTGTGGTTCAAGCTGGGCGACGCCTACCTGGGCGCCAAGAAATGGGCTGACGCCATCACCGATTACAACAAGGCGATCGCCATCAAACCCAGCGGCCCTTATTACAACAACCTGGGACAGGCCTACGGCAAGAGCGGGCATACCGCGGAAGCGATCAAGGCTTATAACGATGCAGCCACCATCGATCCGACGGCGGCCGGCCAGTATTACTTCAACCTGGGAGCGGTGCTGACCAACGCGGGCAAAGCCGACGACGCCAACGTGGCATTCGACAAGGCCATCGCCGCCGACCCCGCAAAAGCTGAGGCGTATTACTGGAAAGGCGTAAACATGTTGAGCAAGGCGACGCTGAAGGGCGACAAGATGGTCGCCATTCCGGGCACCGCCGAAGCGCTGAACAAATATATCGAACTGAAGCCCGATGGCCCGTTCGCCCAGCCTGCCAAGGACCTTCTGGCCAGCATCGGCTCTACCGTGCAAACCAGCTACGGCAAGATGAAGACCAAGAAAAAATAATGCGATTCATAGTTTGAAGAGGGGCTGGGCAATTGCCCAGCCCCTCTTTTTTTGCAGCCGGCGCCGCGCATCCGCGCGTGATGTTTACAATCAAGACATGAGCGACCCCGCCACCGCCGGCCTAGTGAGTTATGCCGAGGCCCGCAGCCGGGTTTGCAATGAGGCGCGCAAGCTGCAGGCGCTGGTCGCCGCACGCGGCGCCGCGGGGTGCGAGCCTCTCGACCTTCTCGATGCCCAGGGACGCGTACTCGCCGAAGAGATTCGGGCCGACCGGCCTTTTCCCCCTTTTCCCCGGGCAACGCGGGATGGTTACGCGGTGCGTAGCGCGGACCTTGCCGCCTTGCCGGCCTCCCTCACGTTGGTGGCGGAAATCAAAGCCGGCCAGGGGATGCCCGCGGCGCTGGGCCCACTGCTGGCCGGGCAGGCGGCCGCCATCATGACCGGCGCTCCGGTGCCGCTGGGCGCCGATGCGGTGGTGATGGTGGAATACACGTCCCTCGCCGGGCAGCGAGTGGAAATCCGCCGTGGAGCGCAGCCGGGCGAAAATATTGTTCCCACCGGCAGCGAGGCGTGCCGCGGTGAAGTCCTGCTCGCGCCCGGGAGCCGGCTCTTCTATCCCGAGATCGCGCTGGCAGCCAGCGTGGGCAAGGCGCTGGTGGACGTTTATCGCCGGCCGCGGGTGGCCATTCTTTCCACCGGCGACGAGGTGGTCGAGATCGACCAGAGGCCGGGACCGTACCAGATCCGCAATTCCAACAGCTTCTCGGTTGCGGCACAGATCAAATCGGCTGGCGGATTGCCGTGGCAACTCGATATTGCGCCCGACGAGCCGGTTAAGCTCGCGCGGCTTATCAAGCAAGGTCTCGATGCCGATCTTTTGCTGGTCAGCGGCGGGGTCAGCATGGGGAAATATGACCTGGTCGAAGCGGCGCTGGCAGAATCCAAGGCTGAGTTTTTTTTTACCGGCGCCGAGATCCAGCCGGGACGGCCAGTGGTATTTGGGCGGGCAGTGAGCCCTGCGGGAAAGGGAACCTTCTTCCTCGGCCTGCCGGGAAATCCTCTTTCCACCATGGTCACGTTCGAGTTGTTTGGCCGGCCGCTGCTCGATGGCCTGTCGGGAGCGCCGCCGGCCGGCTTGACGTTTCCCATGGCCCGCCTGCAAAAAGGCATCAAGGTTCCCCCCGGGCTGACGCGTTTCCTGCCGGCCTTGCTTGAGGGTGGCGCTGAAGCGGTGGTCACCCTGACGCCATGGCGAGGCTCGGGCGATGTGGTAGCTTTGGCACGAGCGAATTGTTTTGTGGTCGTCGCGCCCGATCGCCCTGAAATGCAGGCCGGGGAGATGGCGCCGGTGATGCTGCGCCGCACCTAGCTTCGGAGCTTCGGCCAATCTTGGAATCTTGGAACCGCGGAACAAAGGACCTATGGCGCAAAAAAAACTTTCGCACTATGAACCCAGCGGCCGCGCGGTCATGGTGGACGTTTCCGGCAAGGCGGTCACCCGGCGCACTGCGGAGGCGGCGGCGTTCGTCCTGATGCCGGTAAAAGTGGTGAAGAGCCTGGACAGGAATCCCAAAGGCGATCCGCTGGAGGTGGCGCGGTTCGCGGGAATTGCGGCCGCCAAGAAGACCTGGGAGCTGATCCCCATGTGCCACCAGATCCCGCTGGGACACATCGACGTGCAAACTTCGCTGGCTGAAAATGGCGTGTCTGTAACCGCCAAGGTCAGCACTTCGGCCGCCACCGGCGTCGAAATGGAGGCTCTGGTGGCCGCCGGCGTGGCTGCCCTGACCGTGTACGATATGTGCAAGGCCCTCGACAAAGGCATCGCAATACGTGAAATCGTGCTTCTAAGCAAGACGGGCGGTAAAAGCGGCGGCTACACACGGCCCGGGAGCGGCAACAAAGGTTAAGGACCTACATGGCAATGAACGTCAAACTTCTGATCGTGGACGATAACCCCATGGTGCTGGATTTACTGCGCCGGGGTCTGACTCCCTATGCCGAAGTGGCGACCGCCAACGACGGCACCGACGCCCTACTCAAGTGCGTCGAATCAGTTCCCGATCTGATCGTGTGCGACTACCGCATGCCGGGCATTGACGGCCGGCAACTGGTGGAAAAGCTCAGGGGCCGCATGGCCACCGCCAAGGTGCCGATCATTCTCGTGGCCACGCGCGCTGACCTCACCGAAAAACTCAAAATGCTGCACGACTACATTGAAGACTTCATCGAGAAGCCTTTTTTCGTGGGGGAGACGTGCAACCGCATCAAGAAAGTGATCGACAAGATCTCGCTGGAGAAAATGGCGCGGGAAGCCCCCGGAGAATCCATGCTGCGCGGCAGCCTGGCGCAAATGAACATCATGGACCTCTTCCAGTCGCTGGAGATGGGACAGAAGACCTGCGCGCTTACCCTGACCAATGAAGGCGAGCGCTGCGACATGTACTTCAGCGACGGACAAATCACCCACGCCGTCTTCGGGGACATCGTGGGCAACGACGCCGCCTACAAAGTGATGGGGTGGACGGTGGGAACGTTTCAGATCGACTTCAGCGTCAGCAGCACCCTGCGCACCACCAGCCGCAGCACCCAGAGCCTGCTGATGGAAGGCCTGCGCCTGCTCGACGAGGCGCAGCGCGACGCGGAAGAAAACGTGTTGGAGCTCTGACCGCCTGGTGGTAGATGCCAGCCTCTCTTCGTGGTTACCCATGAACCTGACCGCTGCCGTTCTTACCGTGAGTGACCGTATTTCCCGGGGACAGAAGACCGACGTCTCCGGTCCGCGGATCGCTGAATTTCTCATGCAGCGGGGATACACCATCAGCGGAAATGCGGTCGTCCCCGACGAGCAAGCCTACATAGAAGCCGCATTGCAGGACCTCTCGCAAAAAGCGGCGCTGGTGGTGACCGTGGGCGGAACCGGCATTGCCGAGCGCGACGTCACGCCGGAAGCCACGCTTAAGGTCTGCGTCCGGCTCATCGCCGGCATCAGCGAGCGCATGCGGTCGGAAGGCGGAATGCACACTCCGCTGGCGATCTTGAGCAGGGGCCTGTGCGGGGTGTGCGGCGAAGCGCTGGTGCTGAACCTGCCGGGCAGCCCGGCGGGGGCCATCCAGTCGCTGGAGGCCGTGATCGAAGTGATTCCCCACGCGCTAAAGCTATTATCGGGGGACACCGACCATGAGGGCGGCTAGCGTCGGATTTCGTATTCGGTGGGCAGGAAGGCATCGGTCAACAACGCCAAGTTTGCCGCCGGACAGAAGCCGCGTTTTAGATGTCCTCCGAAGAGAGAGCGCGTTTTAAATGAATTGTCATTCCGAGCGAAAGCGGAGGAACCTTTTGTTTCATATAGGGCGGCAGGACTCGCAGCCTGAATCAATGCATTCACCCGGCCTTCGAATTGGTTCTACGCGCAGCCTACGTTATGATCTGCTCTGGCAAATCAGGAAATCTTTCAGGCCTTCCTCTAAATAAATCCAAAGTTCTTGCTCTTCCCAAGTACCTTCCACATGCTTAACTCCCCCGGAGCCAATTCCTTCAACTGGAGCGCTGCGCCGGTGGAATGGAGAGTCAACAGCAGGCTTCGCGTAGAACCTGAGCGGAGATTCCTTGAGTGTATCGCTTGGGCAATTGCGAGGATTGTGCCGATGAAACAAAAGGTTCCTCGGCTTCGAAGCTGTGAAAAAACCCTAAGAGACCAAAATTCAAAATTACTAACTCATTCACATTCAATAACTTGGAGTTGGCAGTTTTTTCGGTTTTGGGGTTTTTTCACAGCTTCTTCGCTCGGAATGACAATTCATCTAAAACGCGTACTTCTGTCCCGAGGACGTATCTTCAGAATCGCCGCGCCAGTCCCCTCTAATGATGCCCGCGCCGCCTCGCGTACAATTAATCCCAGTGAAAGGTTTTTTTGCCAGATATACGGCCCTCCTTTGGGGCATTTTGAAGCCGTTAGGCGCCTGGGGGGTCTTCGGCGCTGCGTTTGTAGACGCCTCATTCCTGGGCGTTCCGGTCGATCCCATTGTGGCCGCCTATGTGCACAGCCAGCCGGCCCACATTCTTTTTCTGTGTGCCGGGGCCAGCGCCGGATCGGCGCTGGGCAGCTTGGTTCCTTACTGGCTGGGATACAAAGGCGGCGAAATTTTTCTTGCCCGGCGAGTGAAGCCGCAGCGTCTTGAAGAATTACGGCTGAAGTTTGAACGCCATGACATTCTGGGCGTGATGCTGCCGGCCATGATGCCTCCGCCCATGCCGTTCAAGGCCATCGTCTTCGGCGCCGGGGTATTTCGCATGAACTACCTGCGGTTTCTGGGAGTGGTTTTCGCCGGGCGGCTCATCCGCTTTCTGATTTTCTCCCTGGTACTGCTCAAGTTTGGCCCCGGCATCTGGCATGTGCTGAAATTGCTGGTGCTCGGGCATTACCTGTTGCTGGCGCTGGGCACTGCCTTGGTCGCGGGATATCTTGCCTTCCGCAAGCAGATTTTCGGGGGTCAAGGAGCGCTGGCGGAGGTTCTACCGGCCGAATCCCTGGGTGCGGCCGGCAAGCAGCCGGGGCCAGGCTTATAATGAAAATCTATCGTTTTGGCGGCGAAAGGGTCTAATCATAGAGGTTGTGGCAGGTAATCACCTGCAAGGAACGAGATCATTCCAGATGCCCAACAAAATTAAAGCCGCAGTCTTAACTTTTTCCGTCGCCGTGGTTCTCATGGTCGTGGTCGGAGAGCGCGGAGTGCGCGCCTCCAGTGACGACGTTTACAAGCAGCTCATGGTATTCAGCGAAGTGCTCTCGCGGGTGCGCGCCGATTATGTGCAAGAGCCCAACTTCACCGCGGTCAACGATGGCGCGCTGCACGGGCTGCTGGAATCGCTCGATGCCAGCTCCAGCTACCTGAGCCCGGCGGAATACAAAGGATATAAAGAGCGCAAGGACGGCCGCGCCGGCGTAGGCGCCACCTTTTCCAAGCGCGGCCTGGCGGCGGTGATCTCCGTGATCCCCGGCGGTCCGGCGGAAAAGGCGGGGCTGGAAAACGGCGATTACATCGATTCCATTGAAGGCCGCAGCACCCGCGATATGTCCCTGGCGGAGATCCGCAGCATCATGACCGGGCAGGTTGGTTCCAACGTGTCGCTCTCGGTGGTGGGCCGCCGCAAGCCCGAGCCGCAGAAGATTGTCATCACCCGCGACGTGGTCAGAATTCCGGCGGTAGGCGAAAAAATGCTGGAGAGCGGCATCGGATATCTCGACCCCATCACCCTGGGTAAAGGCAAGGCCCAGGAAATAGCCCAGCGGATCAAGCAGTTGCAGCAATCGGGAGCGAAGAGGCTGGTGCTCGACTTGCGCAACGTTTCCGAGGGAGACCTGGCCGAAGGCCAGGCGGTCGCCAATCTCTTTCTCAACCATGGCGTGATTACTTACGTGGAAGGCCAAACCTATCCGCGCCAGACCTTCAACGCCGAGCAGGGCAAATACGTTACCGGCATGCCGCTGATCGTGCTGGTCAATCACAATACGGCGGGACCCGCGGAAATCGTGGCCGGCGCGCTGATGGATAACGCCCGCGCGGAGACCGTGGGCGACAAGACCTTTGGGGTCGGGTCGGTGCAAAAGCTGATCGAAGTGCGCACCGGCGCGGCCGTGATCCTCTCCATCGCCAAGTATTACAGTCCCTCGGGCAAGGCCATTCCTGACACGGGAATCACCCCCACGGTGCAGGTAGCGTCGGTGGAGGATGACGCCGACCCGTCTGACGAAACCGCGGTGGCCCCGCCGAAGACCATCCGGGGAACTCCGGGTGCGGATGAGCAACTGCGCCGCGCCTTGGAATTAATCAAACGACGATCCTAAAGGAAGCATCCAACCAATGTCGGTTTAACGCTTGATGACGTCCAACCTGGTTGGGCATCGGACGTCGTTGACCGGCGACAATCCCCCTGGAGAAAATTTTGCGCTTGCCTGCCACCAGATTAGAACCGGGGTTGTTTTGCGCTGTGTGCCTGACTGCACTTATCAATCCTCAGCTGCCGGGTTTGGCTGATCGATGAAACGTCCCTTCACAATGCCGCGATTCAGGCGCGCCAGCGAATTGATGGGCTGGGCCTTTTTTGGATTGCTGGCCGCCGCCGCCGCATTCGCCGGAATCATTTTTGGCCTGGTGCTGGTTTATTCCACCGACCTTCCCCAAGTCGGCGAGCTTGAGCATTACCGGCCCAGCGCCATCACCGAAATCTATGACGACAAGGGCAAC
>JBBSHD010000081.1:0-8211 GCA_038253455.1 Terriglobales bacterium
GCTCAAGGCCATGCTGGTACTGAGTCCGGCTCATGAATATCTACATTAATTCATAGATTGGGATTTGTCGCATTTCTGGAAATGGTAGAAAAAGCGGGGTTTCGGCGTTGCCAATGGAGAGGTGCGAGATTGCAATTCTCATGGTATAGGTAGCTATCAAACTGAAAATAAATAGGTTATTTAATGCCACGTATAAGGCCAATCCGGGTCGGCCGGAGAAAATGACGCATTGGCCACTGACGTGCATATATAAAAACAGTTAGCGCGTAATTTTAGATTAACCAGTAAATTTCAGGAGGACGTGAATGAGTTTTAGCAGATCAAAAGCAGGATTTTTGTTATTTACCTTTCTGCTGGTGATGAGCCTGCCGTTCGCATTCGGGCAGGGAATCAACACAGGCGGCATAACCGGAACCGTAGTCGATCAGAACCAGGCAGTCATTTCCGGCGCCAACATCACAGTAATTCAGGATGGCACCAACGCCGAATCGAAGGGAGTCAGCAACGACTCCGGCGCATTCACCGTTCGTGGCTTGCAGGTAGGCACCTACACCGTAACCATCGATGCGCCCAAGTTCGCCACCCTGAAGACCACCAATGTGGTGGTCAACACGTCGAAAGACACCTCGCTGGGCGACCAGATACTGCGGGTGGGCGCGGCGGGCGAAGTAGTCGAGGTCGAGGGTACAGCCCCGATGGTGGAATCCACTTCAGCGCAGATCTCAACCAGTTTCTCCAGCCGCAAAGTGGCCGATCTCCCCTTGGGCGGCGGCAACGGATTCGACGTACTGGCCCTCCTGGTTCCGGGCGCGGCCAGCACCGGTGACGCCGGTTTCAGCAACACCAACGGCGCCGGCATTTCCATGAACGGGCAGCGCGGCCGTTCCAACAACTTCCAGATTGACGGTCAATCGAACAACGACAACTCAGTCGGCGGCCCCTCGATCTTCTTCGGCAACCAGGATGGTATCGCCGAGTACAACGTGATCTCCAACAACTTCAGCGCGGAATACGGACGTAACCTGGGTTCGGTCATCAACATCGTGACCAAGGCGGGCACCAACGCCTTCCACGGCACCGCTTTCGAATTCCACCAGAACTCCTTCTTCAGCACCCGCAGCAACCAGGACAAGATTGCGAACCTGAAAGAAGCTCCCCGCAACCTGGACAACCGGTTTGGCGGCAGCTTTGGCGGTCCCATCGTGAAAGACAAGATCTGGTTCTTCGGAACCGGAAACTTTGAACGTCAAAACGTGTTCGGCGACATCTTCACCTCTGCCGGCGCCCTGACTCCTACCCCGGCCGGTCTGGCCACGCTCAATGCGGCTTTTCCGGGAAACAATGGAGTCAATGCCCTGAACAAGATCGGTCCTTTCTCGTTCAAGCAAGGCAACCCGCAGGTAATCGCCGGTTCCACCGGTTTGCGGCGGGTATCCGACGGTGTTACCAGTGCATTGGTCGAGTTCGGTCAAATCTCGCGAGCGGTGGTCGGGAACTACCGGGACAACGAGTTCACCAGCCGCGTGGATTATCAGGTCACCAACAAGGACCGGATATTCGGGCGTTATGACTTCCAGCAGAACATCTCTTTTCAAGCGACCGGCCGTCGTGCGGCGGGCGTGATCGTGAATGTTCCGGGACGAAGCCAGCAGTTCGGACTGGACTATACCCACAACTTCGGCACCAACTTCCTGAATCAGGCGCGTCTCGGTTTCACGAGGGCTAATTTTGGCTTCGAAGGAGGAACCGTACCCGGTTGCCTCCGCGCCAACATCACCAATTGTCCCACCGGCATCTCGACCGGGGGTTCCAACCTTGCCTTCGGCACACAGAACAACCTTCCGCAGGGCCGAATCATCAATAACTACCAGTACCAGGACAACGCTTCTTACACGAAGGGACATCATTCCTTCAAGTTTGGCGGGGAGTACGGGAAGCAGCGTTCGCCTAACGTTTTCCTGCCCAACGTCAACGGCACCTTCTCTTTCAGCAGTTCCACCTCGACGGCTTCAGGAATAGCCTGCTCCGCTCTGCTGCCTACCGCGGCTGACCGAAACTCCACAAGCTGTGGCTTTTCGCGTCTGCTGGCCAACCGGTCCACACTCGCTTTGACGGACGGCCCGAAGTCGTTCAGCTTCCGGGAGAACGACCTTGCCTTCTACTTCCAGGATGACTGGAAGGTGTTCGACAACCTGACCTTGAACATGGGTTTGCGCTGGGAATACTTCCAGCAGGCGATCAACCTGCTGCATGACTTGACCGTGAAACGGGAGAGCAACCCGGCGACGGCGTTCTTCGACACCACGGTTCCCTTAGCGAACCGCACCATTGCCCGCATCCCCGAGGCTACCAAGAACTTCGGCCCGAATATCGGCTTTGCCTACACGCCTCGCGTTCTGGAAGGCCTCTTCGGCCACGACAAGACGGTAATTCGCGGTGGATTCCGCATCGCTTACGACCCGGCTTTCTACAACATCTTCCTGAATGTCGCCACTTCGGCCCCAACGGTCAATGCCGGATCCATCGCCAACTGCGTGGGCTGCCTGGGACCCGACCCGACCGGAACAGGGGTGCGGGCGCAGAATCTCCCCCTCATTCCCCGCGGCGCAAACCCAGGTCTCCGCAACCAGACCATCGTTGCTCCGCGTTTCCACAACCCTTACTCAGAACAGTATTCGTTGGGCGTAGAGCGTCAGATCACTTCCAAAATCGCCGCTGAAGTCCGCTATGTCGGCAACCACACCGTAGGCAACTTTCAAAGCATTGACGCCAACCCTGACGTCACCAACCTTGAAGCCAGTTTCCCCGGACTTGTTCCCCCGGTGGCAGTCTGTCCCGCGGGAACGATTAGCGCCGGCCGCGCTCGTGCGGACTGCAGCCGCACCAACGTCCGCTCGCGAACCAACGGCGCTTACTCCATCTATAACAGCCTGCAAACCAGGCTCGACTTCCAAAACTTCCACAATCTGACCGCGGGCATTTCCTACACCTACGCCCAGAACATCGATAATGCCAGCGAAATCTTCGGCACTTTCGGCGGCGGCAACACCAACGCCTTCTCCCAGAACCCGTTCGACACCAAGTTGGCGGAACGAGGATTGAGTGGAACCTCATACCCCAACGTCGCCAGCATGTACTACATCTACGATCTGCCCTGGTTTAAGCAGCAGCAGGGATTCGTGGGACACTTGCTGGGTGGATTCCAGGTCAACGGTGTTTACCGCTACAGAAGCGGCCAGCCGTTTACCGCCGTACAAAACCTGCAGAACACCTTTTGTGACTTTACCTTTAACGCTTCCTTCATTGGCGCCGACACTTGCCGGCCTCTGGTGGGAAACCCATTGGCTCCGCTGACTTCACTGGGACAATGCACTACCGCCACTTTCCCGAATTGTGGACTTGTCAATGCTGCTACCGGTGCTCCAACCACCCTCAGCGCGGTTCGCTTCATTATCAACGACAACAACGCTTCCACGTTCTTCGGCTCACCGTTTGGCCGGGCAGTGGGCCGCAACACTCTGCGGTCGCAGCCATTCAACAACCTAGATTTCGGTGTGTTTAAGAACCTGAAGATCACCGAAAGAATTACCACCCAACTGCAGATGAATGCTTTCAATCTGTTAAACCACCAGTACCGCGGTACCGGCGATACCTTCGTGGATGACGCCCCCCTGACGTTGAAGGATGGATCCCAAGTCCCGGCGTTCGCCAACAACATTGTTAACAGCAGCGGGAGACGCACCATGATCTTCGGTGTGAAGCTGATTTTCTAATCGAAGTTCTGCACCACTTCAGGCCAGCCGAAAGGCTGGCCTTTTTTTGTGCGCGGCCAGGTCTCAACGCCATTTGATAAGAACGCCTTGTCCTTCAGAACAGAAGTATGCGTTTAATATGAATTGTCATTCCGAGCGCAGAAGCTGTGAAAAAACCCTCTTGCGAATTTAAAAAATAGAATTAAGCTGCGGCGATGAGCGAACTCTTGATCCACAGAATCAACCGAGCGCAGTTAAGTTGGCGAGCCATCGATGTGGAGCGGCTGATTGGAGACCAACACCCGGCACAGGCCATCTGGGACGCGTTGGGACAGTGGGATATTTCTGGACGGGAACAACCAGAGGTGATGAGAAGACGAAAATTCGATAACGTTTGATCTGTACGATTTTGCTTTTTGTGGAAGCAGCGGCCTTCAGGCCGCTGAATAGATGCTCTTAAGAATTTCGGCTTCAGCCGCCGTGACGGCTATCAAACGCCGGTCTGAAAATAGACGGCTACGCTGCCTAATCGACCAGTTTCGAACCCTTGTCTGGTCAGAAGGATGCGACAGACGCTCGGAGTGCTTTCAGCAATCAAGATGCTAACAAGAACCGAAAACCCAATCGGAGATGAGGACGTACCTTTGATTGGCAAGACTCGTCACAGGGGCTAAAGCCCAATTAATAAGAGGCGACTATTCAGCGGCCTCAAAGGCCGCTGCTTCCACTAAAAGGCAAAACTCTAGAGTGCTTTCATAGTTGGTGCGTCCGATAACCGCATTGGTCGAACGCCGGAAGCCCACTCCTATGTTTTTTGGGACAAGGGACCTGTTTTATAGGTCCACCGGGACAGAAATCCGTCTTTAATATGAATTGTCATTCCGTGCTTAAATTGATCCGGTGAGGATATTGGTCCCACAGGTATTGGTTCCGTGCTCCGGGTGAAGGAATGGTGTCCTTGCGCAGCAAGAGTCAAAGGCAGGCTGCGCGTAGAACCTGAGCGTCGATCCTTTGAGTTCGGCGGCTGGGCCGGTGGCGCGGGTTGCGTCAAGGAAACAAAAGGTTCCTCGGCTCCGCTCGGAATGACAATTCACATAAAACGCGTACGTCTGTCCCGAAGGACATACGGTTAATTATTTTCCAAACATTGGGTAGTGGCTGGCGGCTGCCATCAGGAACAGCATTGGGATGGTCAGCCAGGCGTTGATTCTTGAAATGAGGAATGCCTGGCGCGCAAAGGTGGCAGCCTGCGGCGGCGGTGGATTTCCGCTGGCGGCGCTTTCGCTGGTCCAGGCAATCAGCTTCTTTTGCAGCCGCCAGATAATTCCCCAAACCGCCAGCAGCATGGTCAGGCCGATTCCTCCGCCTACTCCGATCGACAAAAGCTGGTTACTCTCCCATCCGTGCGCATTGAGTGACAAGAAAAGCCACGAAGCGCCGGTTACCAGGGCGGTCATCAGCACTGCCAGCAGGGCTCCGCTATCGATTTTCGCCACCATCACCAGCGCATATTCAATAGCGAAAACTGCGATCCAGATTCCCCAGAACGAAGCCATGAGCGGTCCGAAACTGGCGTTGGCCATCATCTGGCTGTCGGCGGCATTCGGCGCGCTGGACGCCAGGGCGCGGGCTGAGTGCACGTCGTGGCTGATGGTGATCATCCAGTAGGAGATTCCGGCCAGCACCGTGATCATCGCCGACCAGCGGAACCACCACAGAGCGCGCATCATCAGCGCAGGCATGATTTTTCCCCGCACGGCAGGGTCGAGCTCGCGCATGAAAGGCACGTTCACCAGGTTGAAAAAATAAAGCAGTCCGATCCAGGTGATGCCGGCGAGCAGATGAATCCAGCGCAACAACATCTGCACCGTCGCCAAGGGCGCTTCGGGAGGATGCAACAGCGCCGATGCGATACCCGCGAAACCCGCGATTCCATTGACTGCAATGTGAAAATTCATTACGCCTCCATGGCTTTGTATCAGCGGTGATGATAACGGTGGAGTATACAGGGATTTGCACGAGATAACCTGTGGTCCCGAACCGGGAGCACGGAGTGGGGTTGAAATACCCGGCTGGCTGCCGTATGGTATCCCTCAACCCCCTGGCAGCGGAACCGAAGTTGAAGGCGCCGCCTGCGAGTGGGAACGATGACCATGCTGGTCGAAAAAAATAGCAATCTGGTTGCACCGAAAGTGCGGGGGATTGGGACGCCATGGATAACAAGGCCACGCAGAATATTCAAGATTCTTTTCTCAATGCGGCGCGAAAAGACAAGCTCCCAGTCACGACTTACCTGGTAAGCGGCGTGAAGTTGACGGGTCGAATCCGCGCTTTCGACAAGTATTCGGTGGTCATGGACACCAACAACCAGGAGCAACTGATCTTCAAGCACGCCATCGCTTCGGTGGTCATGGCCCGCGGGGCGCGGCACGGGGAAGCGACGGCGGCGAACACGGCGGCGCCGGTTGAGAGTTCCGGCGAATCTTCCGGCGAGTCTTCCGCGAACGGTTCGGGGGCCCATCCGGCCGAATCGCCGGCTGAACCCAGCAAGGGAGAAACGGTATCCGCTCCAAGTCGCGGGTAAACACCTCCGCGCGGACTACCACCCACCCCACCCGCAGTGGGAATGAGCGCGAGCGCGCATTCCTGATTTCGGTTGAATCGCATGGTGATCGCTCACCGCGCAGCGTGGCCAACCTGGCGCGTCAGGCGGCGGCGGGAGCGAAGTCTAACGCCCAAAGCGGGGCCGCCCGCACTGGCTCGGCGCATTCTTCCAGCCCAGTCGAGGACGACCCCTTCGAGGGCCCCACCGGTTTCGGCGCCGATGAGCAACTCGCGGAATTTCGCGAGCTGGCCACCAGCGCGGGGGCCGAAATTGCGGGAGAATTTACCCAGCGGCGCGCACGGCTTGATCCCGCAACCCTGGTCGGCCAGGGCAAGCTGGAGGAGATCGCGGCGGCCGCTGCATCGGCGAACGTTACCCTCATCCTGTTCGACCACGACCTCACTCCTTCACAGCAGCGCAACATCGAACGGGAAGTGAATGCCCGGGTGATCGACCGCACCCAGCTCATCCTGGATATTTTTGCGCGTCACGCGCGCACCCGTGAAGGCCAGTTGCAGGTGGAGCTGGCGCAGCTTGAATATATGCTGCCGCGCCTGGCGGGGCGCGGCGTGGAGATGTCGCAACTGGGCGGCGGCATCGGCACCCGCGGCCCCGGGGAAACCCAGATTGAAACCGACAAGCGGAAGATCAACCGGCGCATCAAGCAGATGCAACTGGACCTCGAAGGCGTGCGGCGAACGCGGGCGCAGCAGCGGCAGCGCCGCGAATCGGCGCCGGTGCCGACCATCGCGCTGGTGGGATACACCAACGCGGGCAAGTCCACTTTATTTAACGCGCTGACCAACTCCGCGGTGCTGGCTTCGGCCAAAATGTTTGCCACGCTCGACCCCACCATCAGGGGCATCACGTTGCCATCGCGGCGCGAGGCGCTGCTTTCCGACACTGTGGGATTCATCCGCAACCTGCCGCACACCCTGGTTACTTCTTTTCGTGCCACCCTCGAAGAGGTGCAACGCGCTTCGCTGATCCTGCACGTCGCCGATGCCAGCAGCCCGGTTACGGCGGAGCAGCAGTCCCAGGTGGAAAAGGTGCTGCGCGAGCTGGAGGTGCGGAACACTCCCCAGATCAGGGTGATGAACAAGATCGATCTGATGGCGGACCCGGAGATGACTTATCCCGAGGGCGGCGACGCGAGGGTTTATATCTCGGCGGTCACGGGCGCCGGGCTTTATACGCTCTTGGAGAAGATCGACGAAATGCTCGATGTCGATCCCATCGAGGAGATCACGCTGCAGGTGCCGCAGAGCGAAGGCAAGGCGCTGGCGTCGCTGGAAGGCGAGTCGCGAATTCTTTCGCGCCGCTATGTGGATGGAGGGGTGGAGTTGCGGGTGCGGGCGCCGAAATCCCTGGTGCGGAAGCTGAAGCGGTTTGTGGTGGGGTGAACGCTGCTGCACTTTTTGCGTTTTGCTTTTCCGGTGGAAGCTGCGGACTTTCAGAGTCCGTATCACCACTCGACTCTTTGGTGATTGAAGCGGGGTCAGAACCCGCCTTTTCTTTAATCTCGCCTTGATCGGAGATCCGCGACCTTAGCATTGCTTTTTCGGCGGCCCGCGATTGAACCACGTCGATACCCTTGAGTGTTGGTGGGAGCAGCGGACTTCAGAGTCTGTGTCACTACTCGACAATCGGCTCTTTGGTGATTGAAGCGGGGTCAGAACCTGCGTTTCTTTTGATCTTGCCTTGATCGGAGATCCGCGATCTTTGCATTGCCCTTTCGGCGGCCCGCGATTCAACCACGTCGATATCCGTGAGTGTTGGTGAGAGCAGCGGACTTCAGAGTCTGTGTCACCACTCGACAATCGGCTCTTTGGTGATTGAAGCGGGGTCAGAACC
>JBBSHD010000082.1:0-8170 GCA_038253455.1 Terriglobales bacterium
CACCTTCACGAACAGCGCGCTGTCACCCAGCCCCGCAGCCTGGATGGCGCGCGCGATGTCATACATGTTGAACCCTTCGGGAATCACCACCTCGCGGAAGTACACGTCGCCCCCGGCCAGCCGGTCATAGACTTCGAGAGCGGTGGCGGCATGGTCGAACTGGTACTCGCCGGCTTTTAACGAGCGGTGTCCGCGGGCGTAATGCCAGAAAAGAAATGCCGATGAGCTGCGGATGACGCCGGCTTTCTTCAGGTCTTCCGCAATATGTTTAACCGAGCGGCCGGGATGGAGTTGCACGAAGGTCTCGCTCGCCGGCGCATAGGGTTGGTACAGGGAAAATCCCAGCCAGATCGCGCCGCACATTGTCACCAGAAATATGAATTTGAAGAACCTTGCCAATGCCTGGGCCTGCCTTGTATGTCTTGATTTCCGAGTCTGATTGGATGCGCCGGAATTTCCGCGGGCTGGTTAGCCTTCCGACTTCTCCGCGGCGAAACCCTCACCCGCCACCACCCGGGATTCCAGAAATGACTGCAGGATGAGTACCGCGGCCATCTGGTCCACGACCTTCCCGCGCCGCAACCCGCTCATGCTGGTTTCGCGGAGCACGCGCTGCGCCTGGGAAGTGGTGAGGCGCTCGTCCCGCAGATGCACCGGTATGGCGAAGCGGTGGCGCAGCTCTTCGGCGAACAGGATCATCTTTTCCGATTGCACGCCGGTGTCGCCGCTCATGTGCAGAGGGTTGCCCATCACAATTTCGCCGATCTCATATTGCGCCAGCACCACACCAAGCTGTGCCAGATCAGCGCGCCGGTTCTTGCGTTCGATGGTCTCGAGCCCTTGGGCGGTGATCCCCAGGGGGTCGGAAACGGCCACCCCGATCCGGCGCGCACCCACGTCCAGTCCCAGCACTCGCTTGCCTGTTGGCTCTTCATTCACAGCGGATATTATAGGCTGCGCGTTCTCGGCGCCGGAATGCGTCTGCCTGCCCGAAATGCCCTTATGGCACGATGGCGCATCTATAGGTATCAAGGCGCAAACGCTTCAGGATTCCGGGTGGCCGCCGGCGCCGCTGGCAGATTTACACAAGCAGGTAAAGAGGTCCCATGAAAGAAGTAACTGAAGATCAGGAACAGCAAGCCGAACTCGAGCTGGAAAAAATAGTCGAGCAGGAAAAGAAAGCTGAACTCGAGGTGGAGAACAAAGTCGAGCAGGAAAAGAAAGCCGATAGCGGCGATCAGCCTGCCAAGACCGGAATCCCCGCCGACCTCGTGCTCACCGCGGCCATCGCCGCCGGACCTCCCCCGACAAAAGCCGAGGCTGCCGCCGCCGAAGCCAAGCCCACGGTCTCCAACATCCTGGAGGAATCGTTGCGCATGGACAAGATGGCTTCGACCTCCATCGCGGTCATCGCCGGCGCGGTGGTGCTGGGCATCCTTTATTTCGGCAAGCCGGTGCTGGTAACCCTGATGAGCTCGGTGCTGATCGCGTTCATGCTGGAGCCGATGGTGCGGGTGATGAAGATCATTCACATCCCCCGCTGGATGGGTTCGTTGATCGCGGTATTGCTGGCTACCGCGCTCCTCTATTTGGCCTGCTACTCGTTCTATAACAAGGCCCTCGAGTTTGCCCAGGAGTTCCCTAAAAACTCGGGAAGCTTCCGCCAGGTGTTTGCCAAGGTGAACAAAGGAGCGCAGGAACTGCAGGACACAGGCAAGGAACTGGTCGCGCCCACGACCGACGACAAAGACAAGAAGGTGGTCACGGTTAAACCTTCATCTTCATCTCTCACCGAGAACTTCGGCACTATCGGCGAGTTTCTGGCGATTCTCACGTTCATCCCCTTCCTGGTGTATTTCATGCTGACCACGGAAAGCCACATGCGGGTCGCGCTGGTGCGCCTGTTTCGCTACCAGAACCGCGAGGTGGCGTATGAGACCCTCGGCCGCATCGCCGACATGATTCGCAGTTTCCTGCTGGGAAACCTGATCATCGGCCTGTTCATGTCGGCCGCCGGCGCCGCTGTGTTCTGGTACTTGCATATCCCCTATTTTTATATCGTCGGATTAGTCAGCGGTTTCCTGAGCCTGATTCCTTATTTCGGCGTGGTGCTGGCGCTGTTCCCGCCCCTGGCGGCAGGATTAGGGCACATGGATTCCAAAGGGTTCGGCCTGGTGTTGCTGACGGTGCTGGGGCTGCACTTGTTTTCCATGAATGTGCTGTATCCCCGCATCCTGGGAAAGCGCCTGGAACTGAATCCTCTGGTAATTACCATGGCCATGCTCATTTGGGGATGGGCGTGGGGGGCCATGGGATTGATCCTCGCGGTGCCCATGACTGGGGCCGTGAAGATCATCTGCGATAACGTGGATATCCTGAACCCGGTAGGCGCCCTGATGGGCGAATCGATTCTGCCCGAAGAGAAAACCGGATAAGCGTTGGGTAGAGGACTTTCCTGGTTGGTGTGTCCCATAACCGCATGGATCGAGCAGTTGGAATTCCAATCTGGTTCTTTTGGGTGGAAGCAGCGGACTTCAGACCCTGGGTCACAACCAGAGCGCCCGATTAAGAGTTCCTGTTCTTCGTGGAAGCAGCAGGCTTTCAGAGTCTGTGTCTCAACCAAATTATTGGGGAAGAGATTTGCTCTTCGGTTGGGAGCGGCGGACTTCAGTCCTTGAGAAGTTTTTCCAATTCGGCCAATAGAGATATCTCCACCCTGAATGCCTGCGCAATAGACGATTCCATCGGTAGCTGCCATTTGCAGGATCTGGAAGCTGCTCTTGCCGCCAAGCTCGAAGTGCTTGGCAGCGTTCTCATTTGCCGCCTTCACCTTGTCCGCGCCATCTACAGTATTCCCCATAGGGCCGAATATGGTCAGGCAGTGGTGCCGACGGCGCGTTGCTTCTTTTCTCTCGCGGTTTCCCGCAAGAACTTAGTGAAGCTGGCTAGCGCGCGAGTACCCGATCTGCGTTTGTCATGGACAAGGCCGATTTCGCTAAAGGCGCCCTTGCCCGCGATGGGCACGAACTCGCAGTTCTTTCGCCGCAAATCCAACGCATACTTCGGCACTACCGAAACTCCAACTCCCGAACAAGCCATCGCCAGCACGTGGGGAATGGAAGCGCTTTCCGCGACCACGTTGGGATGGAGCTTTGCCCTGCGGAACGCGGAAGCGATATTTTCGCTATAACAACGGCCGTCCTTGAGAAATACAAAACGTTCGCCTTGCAGATCTTGCAAGGTCATTGATTTCCTGGCTGCCAGGCGATGGCCGGTGGGAAGAGCCGCGTAGAGCGGTTCCCTCATCAGGGGAATACAACTCAAATCTTTTTTGGAAATAGCGGCGCCGAGCGGGAGAACCACAAGAGCCAGATCGATAAGACCTTCCAGCAGGTACTCGACTAAGAGCGATGTGACTTCTTCGACGACCTGCACTTCCACGTGCACATGCTCTCTCGCGTACCGAGTGAGCCGGCTAGGCAGGAAATCAGGTGCGATATTTGGCGACACGCCAAGAGATACTTTTCCCTTTTCGACGCCGTTACCGGTTTGAATCACGCGCCCTACTTCGGCCAACTCGTGCAGGATATTTTCTGCTTTGGCAAGGAATATCTCTCCGGCAGATGTGAGCCCGACCCGCCCATGAAAGCGATCGAACAACTTAGCGCCCAACTCTACTTCGAGTTTGATGATCTGCTGCGAAAGCGATGGCTGCGACACGTTCGCCAGCCGCGCGGCCTTCGTGAAACTGCGGCAGTTTGCGACAGCGCAAAAATAACGGAGCTGATGAATTTCCATGTAGTGGAGGCGCTAAGCCGAACACGAGTTTGGCAACTGCGCGACTGGCTCAGTTTAGCGCAACCTGGAAATTTTTGTACCCGCCCATAGCCTCTTCCAATGGAGGAGGATAGTAACAACGTCTTCGCCTCGGCCAACTTATACTTCGTACGCTCCATCTATCTAGGTGGCAAGATAGGTGACCGCTTTTTTCAATAATTTGAAGGCACTTCTTTCGGTTTTGAATTTTGACCACGAGTAAGCGAAAGGGAAATATGAAATCGCATTCTGAAGGAAATCTTGAAGCGGTGGGCGCCATCTTTATTCGCTATGCATTGGTTGTCGTACTGCTCTGGGTCGGCGCGTTGAAATTCACGGCCTATGAATCCGAAGGAGTCTTCAAATTCGCATCGAACAGCCCATTGCTGGCATGGGGCTACCACTTGGTAAATGCTCGTACGTTTTCGGCCATTCTTGGACTTTTTGAGTGGACCTTCGCAATCTTGATCGCGATACGTCCGCTCTCCGCCAAGCTGTCCGTGATTGGAAGTTACGGGGCGATATTGATGTTCCTCACCACCCTTTCGTTCCTGCTCAGCACGCCAGGGGTGTGGCAAATGGGCTATGGCTTTCCCTTCCTCTCACCCGCACCGGGGCAATTCCTGGCGAAGGATTTGGTCCTGCTGGGCGCGGCGATTTGGACGGCAGGCGAATCCCAGCGGGTCGCGCGCGGAGAATTTCGAGAAGGGTATTCCGCCCCCGGGACCAGAATCGCGGCTTCAGCGGACTGAAGAGTCTGTGTCACAACTCACTTGCACGACCGCTCAGTGACAATATTGTTCCACTTCAACCTTGGAGGGGTGCGAATTAGACTCCGAGAGATCGAAATTTCATGCCTATAATGCGGTCTGCATTTCACCGACGCCGTGATTTTCGAGTCGTGACACAGACTCTGAAGTCCTCTGCTCCCACCAATATGCGATGTTGATAGCGGTGGAGATATCTCTATTGGCCGAATTGGAAAAAACTCCTCAAGGCCTGAAGTCCGCTGCTCCCACCGAAGAGCAAAAATTTACATCCGCAAGAGCCTGTTGAGACACAGACTCTTCAGCCTGCTGAATAGTCTCCCGTTGGGTAGGAGAAGATTTTAGCTTTGCTTAAGCTTCGGCGGTAACTTCGGGGAACTTCAATTTCGACTTGGCGAGGGCCTTGGTGAGGAGTAGCTCGATGACGTCTTCGTGCTCATTCTTCGACATCGCCAGCTCGCTGACCAGCAGGTAGCGCGCGCGTTCCATCATTTTTTTCTCGCGGAACGACAGGGGCTTGGTCTTGTTCAAGATGAGCAGTCCCTTGAGCACCAGCGCCACATCCAGCAGCGAGCCGGTGCGCATTTTGTCGGAATTCTCTTTGAAACGGTTCTTCCAGTCGGGATGATTTTCGCATTTGCCCGAGGTCAGAAATTCCAGCACCTTAAGGATCTCGCCATTCTTGATGACCCGGCGCATGCCGACCATGCTCACATTGTGGAAGGGCACCATCACGGTGAGGCTGCTGGATTTGATCTTCAGCAGGTAGTATTTCTGAATGTTATCGCCCATGACCCGGCTGCTGATCTGTTCAACGACGCCCACGCCATGATTGGGGTAAACAACCTTATCGCCAACGTGAAAGCTGACTTCCGTGCTCATTTAGCACCTGTGTTTAGCGGATTTGCTGCGGTTAGAAGGAGTAAAACCATCTTACCCCTTGTGTTAATCCCGGTCAATGAGAGGCTATCGTTCCGGTTAACAGCGCGCTCTCACCGCCGGGTGTGCCGCGGCGCGAGGTTATAAGGGGAAAGACTATAATCCATTGGTAAATCGTTATTTTCGCGAATTCGAAGGCGTTCTCGCGCTTCTCGCGACCGCATCAGCAAGACACTGCCAGGGATGGCCATAGAAGGACACGAACACCGATGGAAGAAATCAAGAAAAGGATGGAAAAGGAGATTCGCAGCCTGGAGCACGAGCTCACGCTCGAATTGCCGCTGGAGATCAAGCGCGCCGCGGCCCTCGGCGACCTTTCAGAAAATGCCGAGTACCACATGGCCAAGCAGCGCCAGGTCTTCGTCAACGCCCGCCTGGGGCAGTTGAAGAAGCGCATGGGCGAGCTCGCCATGATCGATTTCACCAATCTCCCCAAAGACAAAATTGCCTTCGGCTCCACGGTGCGGGTCTATGATTCCTCCAAGAACGAAGAGATTGAATACAAGCTGGTGACCAGTGAAGAGGCCGACGTAACCAAGGGCATGATCTCCACCACCTCGCCCATCGGGCGCTGTCTCATGGGCAAGAAGGCCGGGGATTCAGCCACCGTCGTGACCCCCGGAGGCAGCCGCGAGCTGGAAATACTGACCCTGCGCACCATTCACGACGAGGTGGAATGAGCTGGACCAACGCATTTGGCAGAGGTTGCTGGGTCCTTCTTGGCGCCATCGTGCGCGCCCTGGCCCTGACCCGCATCTCGCCCAACGTGCTCACCTTTTTCGGCCTGGTGATCAACACCATTGCCGCCATCCTGTTCGGCTACGCCAAGGGGGAAAACCAGGGGCGCATGTTTCTCTATGCCGGTCTGGTCATCATCGGCGCCGGCATCTTTGACATGGTGGATGGCCGGGTGGCGCGCGCCACCAACCAGGTCACCCAGTTCGGCGCCTTCTTCGATTCGGTGGTGGACCGCTACAGCGACGTAGTCTTGTTTTTCGGCTTGCTGGTGTATTACGCCCGCGCCCACCGTTTCTTCTACGTGGTGCTGGTGGCGGTGGTCATGACCAGCTCGGTCATGGTCAGCTACACCCGGGCGCGCGCGGAATCGCTGATCCCCAGCTGCAAGGTGGGATTCATGGAGCGGCCGGAGCGCATCGTCGCCGTCATCCTGGGCGCGCTGTTCAATCGCATGGCCCCCGTACTCTGGGTTCTGGCGGTCTTCTCCACCATCACCGTCATCCATCGCATTTCTTATACCTACCAGCAGACCAAATCTTTGCCTTCGCCGCTTCCGGACGCATCCCATTGAGCGGCCTGAAACCCGGCACACCCAATCTGCCAATCTTGATGATTCACGGCGGCGCGTGGGCCATTCCCGATGACATGGTGGAAGCTCACTTGAACGGCGTGCGCGCCGCCATGACCGCCGGCTGGAATGTGCTGGAGCGCGGCGGCTCGGCGCTCGACGCCGCCGAAAACGCGGTCGTGGTCATGGAAGACGATGAGGCCTTTGACGCCGGACGCGGCAGCTTTCTCAACCGCGAAGGCCACGTGCAGCTCGACGCCCTGATCATGGATGGCGCCACCCTGCGCGCCGGCGGCGTGGCGTGTGTCGAACGGCTGCGCAATCCCATCCGCGCGGCCCGGCTGGTCCTCGAAAAAAGCGAGCACGTTTACCTGGTCAGCCGGGGCGCGGAACGCTTTGCCCAGGAACATGGCATGGCGTTATGCGACAACGAAGACCTGGTGATTGACCGTGAGCGCGAGCGCTTGCGCAACCTGCAAAGCTCGCCGGGAACCGCGGAGCAGGCCTCGCAAACCGCCAGCGGCCCCGCCATCAGCGAGCGCGATCACGACACGGTGGGAGCGCTGGCGCTGGACAGCCAGGGCAAATTGGCTGCCGCCACCTCCACCGGCGGCACGCTGAACAAAGCCTCGGGCCGGGTGGGCGATTCCTCCATCATCGGCTCAGGATGCTACGCCGCCAACGAAAGCGCGGCGGTCTCATGCACAGGATGGGGCGAGCCCATCATGAAGCTGGTGCTGGGCAAGTGGGCGGTGGACCGGGTCCAATCCGGCGGCCAGCCCCAGCAAGTTGCGGTGGACGCCATCGCCTACCTGCAGTCTCGTCTCAACGGCCAGGGCGGAATGATCCTGCTGGATCCCGCTGGGCGGTTCGGCATCGCGCATAATACCCCGCGGATGGCTTGGGGCGTGAAGTCGCGTGCGCTGGACCAGGTTGGGATTACCCGGGGTTGAAGCGCCGCTGTTCGTCGCGGATTTTTGAGCGCGCTTTTGATTTTTCTATTCCACAAAAATCGCAGATCTAATTTGTGCGCGTCTAAAGAGCAGCACTTCTTTCTGGCATTTCAGGGCCCCATTTTCAACAAGGGGGTGCGGTTGCTCCACGAAGACCTCAAGAAGTTGCATGAGCGACAGTAAGCATGCGAACACCCCCTCACCCTTTGTCATTCTGACGACCCCCGGCTTTATCGGGGTGAGGAAGAACCCCTACTCTCCCACAAATGCTCGCGGGACGACTGTTTTTCGCTGGGCCTGCCTTTCCGGAGAGTTGCTAAAGAGCCGGCAGTTTAGTTTGTCCTTCGTTGTGAGGGTATGGTGATGATGAACCATCGGGTGAGCTGAGA
>JBBSHD010000083.1:0-8152 GCA_038253455.1 Terriglobales bacterium
CCGCTCACCGCGACCACTGCGGCGGCCGGCGCCATGCGGGCGGGCCCGTGGCGCAGGTCAATCGCGTTGCTGGTGCCCACGTCGATGGCGCGATTATTCAACTCGGTAATTTCCTGCCCGCGCACGATGTGAGGGATCAGAACGAACACGATCTCATCATCGGTCTTTTGCCTTACCTGGCTGCCAAATAAATGTTTGAGCAACGGAATCTTGATTAAACCCGGCACCCCGCTGATGCTGGTGGAATCGTTGGTCTCAAAAATTCCGCCCAGCAGGTTAACTTCGCCTTCCTTCAGCCGGATCTCATGCTCAACCTTGCGCTGGCTGATGATGGGCTGGCTGATGCCGCCGATGTTGGCGACGCCGGATTGCGACGAGACTTCAAGCGAGACCTTTAATGTGACCTCGCGGTTGGAGTGCACATAGGGAGTGATGTCCATATTCACGCCGACATCGATAAATTGAAACTGGGTTTGCACGCCGAAGCCCGCGCCCGGCAAGCCCGCGCCCGGCACGCCGCCAAACGATCCGGTGGCGATGGGGATGCGGTCACCAATCTTCAGAGACGCCTTAATGCCATCCGACGCCCTGATTTGCGGGTTCTGCAGCAGCGTGGTATCAGCGTCAGAGCTCAGAAAATTCAAGCTGGCTTGCGGAATCGTGACCGAAATGTCGCGATCGGTGAGCGACTTCAATACGTTGAGGCTCAAGTTGCCGGTGGAAGTCGTGGTGGTCGAGCCAGTCGTGGTGCCGGTACCAGTGCCGGTCGTAGTCGAAGTAGTGGTGCCGGTAAAGGGCACGATGCCGGCTGAAACTGAAGCCGGCGGCTGGAAACCCAGGTTGCGCATGCGATCGCGCCGGACCTGCAATACCGCCACGTCCACGATGACCTCGGGTTTGGATTTATCCAGGTCGCCGATCAGTTTTTCAGCCAGCGCCACCTGGTCGGGTGTGGCGCGTACGACGATCGCTCCCTGTGAGGGCACCTGCTGAATCTTGGGCGCTTCCAGCACGGTGCGCAAGGCGTTGGCGATGTCCTGCAGGTCGGTGGTCGTGGAAATGTTCCCCAGGTAGAACGTTTTGACCACGCTTTGTTCCAGCTCTTTGCGCTTGGAAGGCGTGTCGGAAGCCACAAAAATCGTGTTAGGGGTTACGGGCCGCCAGAAGGTCTTGGATTCAATGGCGACGATGTCGAGCGCTTCCTGCAGCGTGACCGAGTTGAGCTGCAGTGGAATGCGCCGCGAAGTGTAGTCAGGATCGAACAGGACGTTGACCCCGGCGAGCTGCCCGATGGTCTGGTAGATAACCTTGCTGTCTTCGGCGATGCGCAGCGTAATGGGCTGGTCAGAGATGGGGGAGAGTTCCACCGGGCCTTCGGCCTGTTCCGCGCGGCGGGTGATGGGGCTTACCGGCAAGCCGGTGGAGCCCAGCGACGCCGAAGGATTGGCTTGCTGGGCGCTTAATATCCGGCGCACCCGGCGAATTTCCTGCAACGCCATTTCGCTCGATGGATCGATTCTTGCAGCGTCTTCGAACAGGGCCAGGGCCTCGGAGAATTTCCCGGCGTCCCCTAGTATCTGGCCGCGATGAATCTTGGAGGCCGCGGCGAGAAAACGGGTGCGCTCAAATGACGCCCGAAACCGCAGGTCCGACGGCTTCTGCTGGTAGGCCTGCTTGTAGAACTCGTAGGCTGCTTCATAATCCTGGCGGGTTTCGGCGGCGCGCCCTTTGGTAAAAAGTGAGCGAGTGCTTTCACCAGCGACGCTAATGCTCAGGCACGCCAGCAGCAGGAGCACTGCCGCCTTCAGCGGGAGCCGCATTGATCTCCTTGGATTTCGGGAACTGAAAATTGCGCAAGATGGCACGGGTCAGAATGTCCAGATTCAATGAGGATATTATTTTTAACCGTCAACTGCGTCCTCGCATGGATGGCCATTTTGTACTGGGTTTTACACATCGAAACCTGCGCGATTATAACATCGCGGTTGCCGCGGCCGGACGTATCCAAGCAGCTTCCGCTGTAAACAACTGGTAAAACAATCGTCCGCGCCCGCCGCCGTGTCTTTAGGTGCCTGGTTGGCCGCCCGGTTGCCCGGCAGGTACACTGAACTGCACCCACTCCTCATGCCCCGTCAAACATCACACCAGGTACGGCCGGAGAAACCCAAGTCTCCACCGCGCGATCCGACCGCGGCGGGGGAGCGCGACGTCGCCAACAACCGGGCGGCATATCACAACTATTTTCTGACCGATAAGTTCGAAAGTGGGATCGTGCTGACCGGCACCGAAGTGAAGTCGATTCGCTCCGGCCTGGCAAATCTGAAGGACGCGTACGGTCTGGTCAAGGATGGCGAGTTGTGGCTGCTCAACGCCCATATCGGCCACTATGACCACGGCAATATCTGGAACCATGCGCCCACCCGTACCCGCAAGCTGCTGGTGCACAAGCTTGAGATCAGTAAACTTCTGGCCAAGACCATGCAAAAGGGCGTAACCATCATTCCCACCCGGCTCTACTTTAAGAACGGCAAGGTGAAGTGTGAGCTGGCGCTGGCCAAGGGAAAGCAGCTTTGGGACAAGCGCGAAACCGAGAAACGCCGTACCGCCGATAAAGAAACCCGCGAGGCCATCGCGCGCAGCCGCAAAAGTTAGTCACAGCCCTGCACCATGCGGCGGCGGCTGCTGCTGAACCACAGCTATAATTGAAGTTCATACCGCGTGGACCCTCTCCGGCAATCAATTTCCCAATCAAAGGTGTAAATCCTGATGCAAATTGAACTGAAGATCAAGAAATTCGTTGAAGTTGAAACCGATTGCCTGGTGGCGTTTGTGGTGGACACCGGCGCCAAGGATTCCCCGCTCCCCTCGGTTCTCGGCGGCAAGGCCCTGGCAGACCTCAGTGATGAATTGGCCGCGGCCGGCGAGCTCACCGGCAAGCCCATGGAAACGGTGCTGCTTCACCAGCCCGCCGGCCTCAAGGCCAAACGCTTATTGTTTGTGGGCTGTGGTAAAGCCAACAAGATCGGTGGAGTGGAATTGCGCAGACTGGCCGGCGCCGCGGTGCGGTTCCTGCGCGCCCGCTCCATCAAAGACATCGCCTTTGCGCTGCCCGACGAAGGCGAGTGGGAAAACAAGCTGGAGAAAGATAAGTCTCATGCCCAGGCATCGTCCGGCAGCCGCGCTTCGTTCGCCGGTCTCGACGTGGCCCGCGCCATTGTTGAAGGCGCGTTCGTGGCAGACTTTGATCCCGATGTTTACAAGAGCCATCGCAGGGACCTCAGCCTGCACAGCCTTACAGTAGTGGCGTCCCCGGCGCGCAAGAGTACGGAAAAATCGCTGGCTTCGACGCTCAATTCCGCGCGCATCATCGGCGAATCGCAGAATTTTACCCGCCAGCTGGTAAACGAGCCCGGCAACGCGATGACGCCTACGGTGCTCGCGGATCGCGCCCGAAAGATGGCGTCGGAGTGCGGGTTGAAATGCGAAGTGCTGGGGCCGAAAGAAATTCAGAAACATAAGATGGGCGCATTCTGGGCGGTGGCCAAGGGATCAGAAGAACCCCCCGCATTGATCGTGCTGCGCTACGAACCGTCGGGCGCGCCCTCGAACCCGGTCATAGGGTTAGTCGGCAAGGGAGTGACGTTTGATTCCGGCGGAATTTCCATCAAGCCCGCCGACGGCATGGAGAAGATGAAGTACGACATGGCGGGCGGTGCCGCCATGCTGGGCGCCATGCGGGCCATCGCATTGCTGAAACCGAAAGTAAGAGTCACCGCGATCGTTTGTGCCACAGAGAACATGCCCAGCGGAAAAGCGTACAAGCCCGGCGACGTGGAGATCGCGATGTCAGGCAAATCCATCGAGATCATCAACACCGATGCCGAAGGACGCATGATTCTGGCCGACGGCCTGGCCTATGCCCGGGAGCTCGGGTGCACCCACTTGGTTGATGCCGCCACCCTGACCGGCGCGTGCGTGGTCGCGCTCGGCATGATCAACGCCGGCATCTTTGCCAACGATGATTCCCTTTACGACCGCTTCCACGAAGCCCAGCAGAGCGCGGGAGAAAAATTCTGGCGCCTGCCGGTCGAGGACGAATACCAGGAGATGATCAAATCCGGCATCGCCGACATCGTTAATTCCGCCGGACGCTGGGGAGGCGCCATCAGCGCCGCCATGTTCCTCAAAGAGTTCGTGGAAGATACGCCGTGGATTCACCTCGACATCGCGGGCATCGCCTGGATGGAAGAAGCCAAGCCCTGGATCGCCAAGGGACCTACGGGGATCGCGGTGCGAAGCCTGGTGCAGTTCGTGCAGGATTTTGCCTAGGGCAATTTCGCGATTTCGCCTTACATAACCGCGGGAATGTGGATGCCCAGCACTCCGAGTGCCCGGATGAGGACATCCCGCACCGCGGCGGCGGTGACCAGCAGAAACTTCTTTCTTTCTTCATCCGATTCATGAAGTATATGGTGTCGATGATAGAAATTATTGAACATCTGCGCTAACTGAAAAGCGTATTTAGCGACGTACGCGGGCTCCGACTGGCGGATGCTTTGCTCAATCACCTGGGGCAGTTTGCCCGCCGTAATCCACAGGTTCCAGATCTCATCTCCGGAATCGCCGTACAGATAGGGCTTCCAATCTCCCCTGAGGTTTAAGGCTTCTTCGGGGGTCATGCCGGCTTTGCGAAAGATGTTGCCGGCGCGCACCACGGCGTACTGGCAGTAAGGCCCGGTCTCGCCTTCAAAACTCAAAGCTTCCTTGAAATCAAAAGCGATGACCGAATTCCTGGTGAACTTCAGCATGAAGTAACGCAGGGCCCCCACGGCGATCCGGTGCGTGATCTCGGCGTGCTCGGGTGCGCTCAACTCCGGGTTTCGTCCTCGCACTTCGGCGCCCGCCGAATCGAGCAGCTTGTCGATCAGGTCATCGGCTTTGACGCCAAAACCTTTGCGTCCGGAAACCTCGATAAACGGCCGCAACTTGTCTTCCTCCGAAATGGGATAGCCCAGTTCCAGCGCGCAGCGTGGGGTCAACGCCACCATCTCGTAGGAGAAGTGGGTGTAATGCTCGGCCTGGCTGGTGTAACCCATGGCGCGCAGGGCTTCGATCACATTGTTTTGCGGGTCGGCCTGGCGCGAGTCAATCACGTTATAGATTGCGAACACATCCCCGAAGTGAGGATGCTCGGCCTCGCCCGTTTCCGCCGATATCCAGCAGTCATGCCCCTGGGGATACCAGTCAGAAGCTTCCCCTGCCGCGTAGTGATAGAACTTGCGATAACCGAAGTCCCGGCCCAGCAAGCCGAACTTCCACAGGTGGTACGCGATGTCTTTGCCTACGTAGGTCACGGTGCCGTTGGAGCGCACGAGAATCTTGGCGTCTTCATCGGGCCCGGCCGCGGCGGGAACCGGGTCGGTAGTTGCTGCATCGTCCGGCGCCCGCCGCGGATCGCGGGCGCGCTTCATCACCCAACATCCCTTGTTCTTGCCTTCGTTCTCGAAATACACCACGCCCTTTTCTTTCAGCAAGGCGAATGCGCCGTCCCAAAAATGCAGATGCAGGATTTCACTTTCGCGGGGCAGGAAGTCGTAGATGATTTCCAGCCTCTGCATGGTCTCCAGGTGGCGGCGCAGAACGGCGGTGGATACCATCTCCGCGATTTCCGCGGTCTCGTTGTTGCCTGCTTCGATGGCATGTAACGCCTCGAAGCGCGTGGTCTTGTTGGCCGGGTCGCGCCCGTACCACTCTGAAATCGAGGCGTACAAGTCCCAGCAATAGCGGTCGAAGTTTTGCGGGTCGCTCGCAATCAGCGCCGCCACCTCGTCTTTCGACTTCTTCTGCATGTGCATGAAGCCCACTACCACATCGGCGACCTGCACCCCGGTGTTGTCGATGTAGTTCTGCACGTCCACGTCCCGCCCGCTGGCGCGCAGCAGCCGCACCAGGGTATCGCCCAGAATGGCGTTGCGCAGGTGGCCAATGTGCGCGGCCTTGTTGGGATTGATGCTGGTGTGTTCCACCAGTATCTTTCGCAGGTCATCGCCCCCGGAGTCATCGCTGACGATGCTTCCGTCCCCCTGCAAAGCGCCGGTCTCAGGATCGCTGGGCGCTGAAGGTCTGGTGATCATCAGGTTCACCGCGGTGACACGGTCCAGCCGGGCATTGATAAACCCCGCGCCGGCTACCTCCAATTTTTCGAATAATGGCGGCAGGCCGACGCCATCCACAATTTCCTGCGCGATGACGCGCGGAGGCTTTCGCAGTTTTTTAGCCAGCTCGAAGCTTAAGGGTATTGCGTATTCGCCAAACTTCACTGACGGAGGTTCTGAGACGGGGAAATTGGGAAGCTCCAGGCCATACTGGCGACTGAGGAACCTGGAAATGTAGCCGACGAGAGTGGCCTGTCCGAGAGCGTACAAGAGTAGGGGTTTTTCCGCGTAAGTTGCTGATTAAAAAAGCGATTATAACAAAGTCCAGAAGGCATGCGGGTTTGACGCAGTGGCTGCCCCTTCCCTATGATGAAGGTTCCGCCAGAATAGAAACGCAACTCGGCCACGCGCAGCATCCCTGATATGAGCAACCCAGAAAAGTTTTACATCACCACCCCGATCTATTATGTAAACGCCCGCCCTCACATCGGGCACGCTTACACCACGATCGTGTGTGACGCGGTGGCGCGGCGCAAGCGCACGCTGGGGATTGACACGTTTTTTCTCACCGGCACCGACGAGCACGGACAGAAGATCGAGCGTTCAGCCACTGCCGCGGGCAAAACCTTCCAGCAATTCACCGACGACGTATCGGCGGAATTTCGCGGCCTGTGGGACTGCATGGGCATCACTTACGACGGCTTCATTCGCACCACCGACGAGCACCACCAGCGCGGGGTGCAGGAAATTTTTAGATGCATCAAGGAAAACGGATTTATTTACAAAGGGACTTACACCGGCCAGTACTGCGTTTATGACGAGCTGTACGTCAACGAAGGCGGTCCGGGAACTCCGTGCCCCGATTGCGGGCGTCCCACTGAAACCCTCAGCGAAGACAACTATTTCTTCAAGCTTTCGGCGTTTGCCGAACGGCTGCTGAAGTTTTACGAGGAGAACCCTGATTTCATTCGTCCCGAAGCGCGGCGTAACGAGGTCATTTCCTTCGTCAAGACCGGCTTGCGCGACCTTTCCATCAGCCGCACTTCGCTGCAGTGGGGCATCCCGGTTCCGGACGATCCTCAGCATCTCTTGTACGTTTGGTTTGACGCGGTTTGTAACTACGCCACGGCGGTGGGCTTTGGCTCATCCGACCCGGCCGAAAAGGCGCGCTTCCAGCACTACTGGCCCGCCGACGTGCATGTCATCGGAAAAGAGATCGTACGTTTTCACGCCGTGTACTGGCCCGCATTTCTGATGGCTGCCGGGCTGCCGACGCCGCGGTCGGTGCAGGTGCATGGCTGGCTGTTGTTTGAGGAAGACAAGATCTCGAAATCCCGCGGCAACATCGTGCGCGCCGAAACCATCATCGACGCCCTGGGCATTGATGCCCTGCGCTATTTCCTGCTGCGTGAAGTGGTGTTCGGCCAGGATGGCTCTTTCAGCTTCGATGCCCTGGTCACCCGCTACAACGCCGACCTGGCGAACGGCCTGGGCAACGTGGCCAGCCGTACCTTAGCAATGGTCTCGCGTTATTTTGGCGGGGAAATTCCGGCGCCCTCGGCCAATGCCGCGCACGCCGCCGCTACCGAAGCGGTGATCGTCGCTGCGGGCGAGGTCATTCGCAGTTACGGTGCGCTCTTCGACCAGTACCAGTTCTCGCGAGCGCTCGAGTTGGTTTGGACCCTGATCAGCGGGGTCAACAAGTACCTGGTTGAAACCGCGCCCTGGAGCCTGGCGGATGACAGCAACCCGGCCACGCGCGAGACCCTGGCGACCGTCCTCTACACATCGGCGGAGGCTCTGCGGGTAGCCACCGCCTTGCTGTATCCCATCATTCCCGATTCCGCGGCCCGGATCTGGGTGCAGTTAGGACTGGGCGATATCCGGCAATTCCCCCTGCCCGGGCTGCGATGGGGGCAACTCCCTGCAGGAACCAGGCTGGGCCAACTTGAAGGAGTATTTCCACGGGCAAATAAATTTATGACCGAAAAAATGAA
>JBBSHD010000084.1:0-8133 GCA_038253455.1 Terriglobales bacterium
GCGTTGCGCTTCATGCAGCGCTTTGACCTGGGCCTTCTGGGCATCGGTCAAATCCAGGGCCTTGTCCATGAACCTGGCGTCGTCCCCGCCCATCATTCCCATTGCGCCGGAATGTTTATGACCATGATGTTCCGGTCCTTGCGCCTTCACGGCCAGTGTGCCCACCGCCAGCACCAGGGCCATCGAACCTGCGATTGCAAACGCCTTCATATTGCTGAAAGTCTTCATAATTTTTTCTCCTGTATATCTGCCTGGGGATGTTATCCCGCTACTACATGATTAGAAGCCAGCTACCACTATATTGCAGTCAAGATTGGTCAACTCAAAGTAAAGATTTGTAAATTCATGAACGAGGTCCCCGCAGCCAAAAACTGAGGCTAAATAGCGTCCAAAGTCTTCGCAGCAATGCGTGGCAGGGTAATCACTATTTCGAGGCCGCCACTGACGGCGTTCGCGGCGGCAATGGTTCCTCCATTGCGATGGATCGCCTGTTCGGCAATGGCGAGGCCGAGGCCGGCGCCGCCGCTCTCGCGATCGCGAGCGCTATCCACCCGGTAAAAAGGGCGAAATAGTTTTTCCAGATCTTCCTGGGGAACGCCGGGGCCCTGATCATTTACGGTCAAGGTGACCGACGCATCGTCGCATGCGCCGGTGACCGTAACCTGGCTGTGCGGGGCGGTGTAGTGAACGGCGTTGCGAACCACATTTTCCAGGGCGCTGCGCAGCAATTCGGGATTGCCACGTACCATGCACTGGGGATCAAGGTTGCCCGCGATCACGACCCGGCTTTCACCCCTCTGCGCCTCAAAATCCGCATCCGCCACCACATCTTTGATCAGATCGGGAAGGTTTATGTCCTGCAGCGAATCGGCCTGGGTGAGCCTGTCGTCGTTCTCCAGCCGGGAGAGATCGAGCATGCGTTCAATCATGGCATTCAGGCGTTGGGCCTCAAGTTGAATTCTTTCGAGGGGCTGCGCATCGGCGGCGGGGGTCTGGCGCCGGGCCAGTGCGAGGGCAAAACTCATGCGCGCCAGGGGAGAGCGCAGCTCGTGGGAAATATCGCGAATCAATCGCTTCTGCGAAGAAATTACTTCCTCGACGCGGCCTGCCATATGGTCAAAGTCAACCACCAAGTCGGCGATTTCATCGCTGCGCGGGCGTGAAGCCGGTGCGGCGCCGTTGCCGGGCTCGCCGGCTCGCGCGGTGAGATCGCCGGCTGCCAGGCGGTGAGCGGCCGTGCGCAGGCGAATCACGGGAGCGGTCAGGTAGCGCGCCAGCCAGAAACAAATCAACGCGGAAATCGCGATGGCCAGCAATAAACGCAATAGCGAACCGAACAAATGCGGGCGGTCCATACCCGACGGAATCTCGATGACCAGCACGTAATAGCCGCCACCTTTTGAGGAGACACGCTGGGCGTTGAACCGGGCTCCTTCGGGGGCGGTGGTACTTGCGCGGGGTCCGTGTTCCCGCACGCTGGCTGCTAGCCTGATCGCCTCCGGAGGCGCCGCATCGCCACAAAGGGTCATGCCGCCCGAATCGAGCAGGTATTCCTTGATGCGGGTGGCGGAAAGCTGCTTCAGGTAGGGAGCGACCGAGGCGCACCCCGCGTGCTCGTAACTTTCCACGAAGATCTCGGCGTTGACGCTCAGGGAGCGCGCCAGGGTGGATTGCCAGAAGTCATGGGCCTCGCGCAGCCCGGGACGTTCGGAGGCGAGAAACATTAGACCCACGATCAGGACCGTGGTCAGCCAGAAGGAGAGAAAAATCTTAAGAAACAGGCGACCCATTTAGTTGGCGCTGGAGGCGGCGTGGCTGTCTCCAGCATAAAGGTAGCCTACACTGCGAATGGTCTTGATGCGCTCCTGGCGGATGCGATGGTCGCCCAATTTTTTTCGCAGGTTGCTGACGTGCATGTCGATGCTGCGATCGAAGGGCGAAAAATTCCGCTCCAGTACCGACTTCACCAGCAGCTCGCGGGTGACTACGCGTCCCGCGGAGCGCAGCAGAACATCCAGGAGCTCGAATTCCACCGCGGTCAAATCCAGCGGGTGGCCTTTTTTCTTCACCGTGCGCGTGCTGCGATCGAGCTCGACGTCGCCGACCGTGATTTTTTCCGGCGGCGCGGCCAGGGGTTGGGCGACTTCGCCGGCCGGGCGGCGCAGCACGGCGCGAATGCGCGCCAGCAGCTCCCGTGGATCAAACGGCTTGGGCAGATAATCGTCGGCGCCGATTTCGAGGCCCACGATGCGGTCCACCGGCTCGCCGCGCGCGGTCAGCAGGATCACCCTCACCGCCGACGTCTGGCGAAGCTGGCGCAGCAGGTCCAGCCCGTTCATCAGGGGCAGCATGATGTCGAGCAGAATGAGCGCGTAGTTCCCGGCGACAGCTTTTTCCAGGCCCTTGGGGCCGCTGTGGATGACGTCAACTTCAAAACCTTCAGGGGCCAGGTACTCGATGACCATCTGACACAGCTCGGCATCATCATCCACCATGAGGATGCGTTCCATTCTTCATTTTTACTTCATATATGGCGAAGAGGTTGTAAAGAATTGTCAATAGGCAAGCGGCGGGGCATCCGCAACATGGCGGGAAGCGCGAGTGAATGCACGTAATTTCTCGCGATCAGGGAGCGCAGGATCAGGCGGGCAATTTCGCGGGACGCTCCGCCGCCGGCGTGCGTCCCGGGAAAATTTGGCGGGTTACCGCTTGGAGGTGAAGGAATCCACGTTGCTTAAATCAACCAGGGTAGCGCCGGTGTCCACAAACACGGGGACGGGCGAGAGCGGGTCTTTGGCGAAATCCGAATCCAGGGTATCAAGCTTGTTGTGGTAGAGATCGTCCAGCATTTTGAGACCCATGAAGGCCATGCTTCCCGGCTTCTGTGCGATAGTCGCGGCGATCGCGCCTTTTTTGATCCAGTTCAGGGTGTCGTCGTCGGTATCCATGGCCACGACCACCTTGTCTTTTATGTGCTGGCGGTCGAGAACTTCCGCGACTTCCTTGCAGGCCGAGGCTTCGAGGCAGATGAAGGCGTCAACCGGTTCCTTCTTTCCGGTCATGCGATCGGTGGTGTCAAATGCGATGCGCGAGTCGCCGCGGATATCCACGACATGGGTGATTTTGATTTGCGGTGATTTGGCGAAGGCGTCTTTATATCCGTGCAGTCGCTCTTCCAGGTTGACCTGGCCGGGCATGGTGAAGACCACCACGTTGCCTTTGCCATGCATCTTTTTCACAGCCACGTCGCCGCCCAGCAATCCCGCCTGGTAATTGTTGGTGCCGATAAAGAACAAGCGCTTGCTGGTGGGAGCGTCGGAATCGATGGTGATGACGGGAATTCCGGCGGCGGTCGCCTCATCAATGGCGGGCTTCATCAAATCGGCGTCAGCGGCTGACACCAGGATGCCGGTGGGCTTGTCTTTGCGGGTCATTAATTTGCGGAACTCCTCCACCTCGCCCTTGGCGTCGTAAGTATCCGGGCCCACGAATTCAGCGGGCACTCCCAGCTTGGTGGCGGCGCGGATAAATCCGCCGCCTGCCGCCTGCCAGTAAGGCAATTTGATGTTGGTGGAAACCAGGTAGTATTTTTCGTCCGCGCTGTGCCGCGGCTTGGAGCAGCCCGCCATGACGACGGCTAGAGCCGTCAGCGCTACGATCGGTCCATATTTAGTGCTCATAAAATCCTCCTCGTACCAATCCCGGCGAATTCCAAAGGCATCGCTTGGGGAAGTTACCGCGCCGCGGAAAAAGTGTCAATCAAATCGATAGGATGTCCGCCAGAACGCTTTTTTCGGACGAAACTGGCGGGCGAGCCAAAGATTGCCGCGGCTAGCTGTGGGGCGAATCCGCCTGGGTAAAAACCAGAAAATAGTCCATGCCATCGGGCTTCACGAAGTCATATTGCTGGTTAAGCGTGAACCCGGCCTCTTTGAATTCATCGATCACGATCTGGCGTCCGATACCGTGGTCATCGCCGCGGCCGTTGCGGTCAATCACTCCCACCCGGGCGCCGGGCCTCAAGGCCGGGCGAAGATTGCCCAGCAGGCGTAAAGGGTGCGCGATCTCGTGATAGGTCTTCAATATAAGGACGCAGTCGATGGCATGCGCCGGCAGCCGGGGATCGTCTTCGGTCCCTTGGATGGCCTGAATATTGGCGAAGCCTTCGCGAGCAGCGCGCTGCTTAATGTAGGTGATGGCCTCAGGATTGATATCGCTGGCGTAAACCGTGCCGCCAGGGCCGGTGCGCTGTGCGGCGCGCACCGTAAACCAACCCGACCCGGCTCCCACGTCGGCGACGGCGACCCCGGGCTTGACGCCGAGGATGTCCATGACGCGCTGTATCTGAAGCTTCTGGTCGCGGCCCTTGTATTCAAAGATCGACAGGTCGCCGGAGTAAGGAGTACTGGTCTTTCTGGAAGTAGATTCAGCGGCAGCGGATTGTCCTGAGATCACGGCGGCGTGCGGGAGCAGCAACCCCGCGAGGACGAGTAAGGGTAGATAGCGAAAAAATGAGCGCCTGCGGAAATTAGATTTCATGTTGGTATTCAATACCGTCGTGCATCGGTTGGTTTTTCTTGCCGCAGTGCAGGCGGCATTCTCTATTTTAACGCCGGGGAAGCCAAGGCGGTTTTCCGCCATTGTAGGTAGGTAGGGATTTCCGAGGTATCCGATATCTGTTTTCTTCGAGGCACTGCCCATACCCTCAACCCGATTGTCATTTCTGCGGGAGTAAGAATTTGTTAGGCGTTAATGGCTTAGGATCGACGGCCACCTCAACATTCACGGGTTTTCGCTTCTCGCTGTAACTGCGATATAAACAATGAACCCATGAACAGCCCTGACCTTGAGACCTCGCGCGCCGGCGAGGCTGCTCCTTTATCCAGCCACAGTAACCCCGCCCCACTCAACGAAAACGAGCAGGGTCTGGAGCGCCAGCTCAGCTCGCGCCAGCTTTCGATGCTGGCCATCGGCGGAGCCATCGGCACCGGGTTGTTCCTGGGCAGCTCGCTGGCGGTACGAACTGCCGGGCCCGCCGTGATCCTGACCTATTTGCTGGGAGCGCTGGTCGCGCTCCTGCTGATGGCGGCGCTGACCGAAATGGCGGTGGCGCATCCCACCGCCGGGTCGTTCGGAGTGTATGCGGAGATATATCTATCCCGCTGGGCCGGCTTCGTGGTGCGGTACACCTACTGGGCGTCGCTGGCCATTGCCATTGGCGGCGAAGCCACGGCGGTGGCCATCTATTGCCGGTGGTGGTTTCCAGGGTCGCCGCACTGGGTGTGGATACTGGGATTTTCCGCCGGCCTGATGTACCTCAATGCCCGCAGCGTGGGCAGCTTCGCCGAATTCGAGTATTGGTTCGCCATGATTAAGGTGGTGGCGATCATCATCTTTATCGGGTTTGGCGCGTCCATGATTTTTGGGTTTTCGTCAGCGCCGGCGCTGGGTTTACGCAACTTTACCGGCCAGGGAGGGTTTTTCAGTAAAGGCATTCAAGGCGCGTGGATGGCAATCGTTTTTGTCATCTTCAGCTATATCGGGACCGAAGTTGTTGCGGTCACCGCAGGCGAGGCCAAGGACCCGCGCAAGGCGCTTCCCAAGGCGATGCGGACCATGCTGGCCCGGCTCATCCTGTTCTATATCGGCGCCATGGTGGTTCTCGTGGGGGTGGTTCCGTGGCAGCAGGTGCAATCGAGCAACGACGTCACCGCCAGCCCTTTCGTGAAGGTCTTTCAACTGGCAGGCATTCCCGCCGCCGCCCACATCGTCAACTTTGTGGTGTTGACCGCCGCCCTCTCCAGCATGAATTGCATGCTTTACATGAACACCCGGATCATGTTCTCGCTGGCTTGCAGCGGGTTTGCCCCGGCACGCCTGGCCCGGGTCAATCGGCGAGGGGCTCCGCTGGGAGCGCTGCTGGCGTCGGGCGCCGGCTTGCTGGTGGCAGCGGCGCTGGCCTTCCTCTTTCCCGCCAGCGCGTTCGTCTATATGTTTGGCATCTCGCTGTTTGGCGGCCTGTTTGTGTGGCTCATGATTTTCATTACCCACCTGGCGTTCCGCCGGAAATGGCGCTCGCCCGACGGCCAGCCGCTGCCCGTCCGCATGGTGGGCTGCCCGTACACCACCTTGCTGGGCGCCGGACTGCTGGTGGCGATCCTGGCCACCACCTGGTGGGTGGATGGGATGCGCATTACCCTGGTCGCCGGAGTGCCTTGGCTGGCGATCATTTCGCTGGTTTACCTGGTTTGGGGACGGCAGCGGGCATCCTGAAAGTCAGCCCCATTCCTGCGAAAATATACCTAACCCGCCTGCTCAGAGCGTAGAGTTACTACAGGGACTGTACTTCTGGTTTCAAGGACGCGGAAACAATGCAGCCCGCCACAATTTTTTGGCATCAAAACTGTTCATCCCCCCCGTTACACACATCTAACTAAGTGTCATGATTTAGCAAGCGTTCCCAAGGCAAGGGAGCGAGTGGACAGGTCGAGGGAGAATGTCTGATTCGAATGCAGCCCGTAATTTTGACGATCACTCCGGGGGGCGGGGATTCGAGAGACGTGCTGCACGCCGTAAAGGCGGCCTGCGCCCCGCGCTGATGGTGGCCGACTTTGGCGCCCGCGCCGGCCTGATCGAAGACGTAAGCGAAACCGGCATCCGGGTGGGCGGCATTGACCCTGAAGCCATCCGCAACTCCAGTACCTGCCGCTTCGACCTTCCGCAAAGGTTCAAGAAACATACCCGCATCGAATCCAAGTGCGAAATTGCCTGGATTGACAACTCCGGACACGCCGGCCTCCGGCTGGTGGAACTGCCGCCGGTTGCCAGGCAGAACCTCCGGGAATGGGTCAATACCGAAGACTCGTGGACGTTTCAAACAGAGCGCACCGCGTCGCCTTCTCCGGCGGCCAGGGTCCCAAGCCTCGTAAGCCAGGAAAATTCGTTGCCCGTCGAGCCAGGCCAGCAAGAGAGCGTCGCCCAGGAAGAATTTCAGGATTTTGGCAGCCTCATCAATGCCATGGCCGCCAGCACCCTGGGCACTTTGAATCAAAAGGCTGTGCCCCAGGCCCACTCGCGCGTCCGGTCAACCCCAGAGGGCCAGACCACCCCTCCCATGACCCCCATGGAAGATGTGGCGCTCTTGAAAAAAGAGATTCTCGATAAAAACATCGGCCTCAGCCATGCCTTGAACGCGGCCATCGAGCGCATGCTTTTATTGACCGGGGCCCAGGGAGCGGCCGTCGCCCTGCAGGATGGTGATTCGGTAAATTGCATGGCCAGCATGGGCGTGGCGCCCAAACCCGGGGCCCGGTTCCTGATCGACAATGGCCTGCTGGGGGAGTGCTACCAGACCGGCCGCATCGTCCGCTGCGATGATGCTTTCAATGACCCCAGGGTGGAGCCCCAGGTGTGGCAGCAGCGGCAACTGCGCTCCATCCTCCTGGTTCCCATCCATGGTGATAGTTCGACGGTGGGAATTGTCGAAGTGCTGGCGGCCAAGCCGCGTGCTTTTGACTATTTTCACGTGCTCACCTGCCGCCTGGTGGCGGAGATGATTTCCGAGCTGTTGACCCGCTCGGCCATGATGAAATCAGCCGCCGCCGACCTAGGGAAGGCGGCCCTTGTCACCGCAACTGCGCGGGCTCCGTTGGCAGCTCCGCTGGGGGCAGCCCACGAAGAAATTTCATACTCCGCGCTGCGGGAAGTATTGCTCCACCCGTCCAATTCGGTGGGCGCTGGCGCTGTTGATGGGGAAGAACCGCAGGCAGTGCCTGAAACCGTGGCCGCCTCAGCCGCAATTCTGGCGGAATCGCATTATGCGCCGGCTGTCCTCGACTCGCTGGCTGCCAGCACAGAGGAAGAGGCGCCTGCTACCTTTAGTGCCGAGGCGGCGGAAGACCTCGCGGAAGTAAAAACCGAACAACCTGAGCCCCCTGCCGAGGTCGCTCAATTTAACTCTCTGCAAGCAGCGGTTCCGCTCCCCAACCCCTTTATCGGGGCTCGAGCAGCCACTCACGCGGAAATCCATGCAGCCCTGGGCGCGAACTTCCCCACAGACATCCTGGCCAATGAAGTGAGCGATGCGTTTCCGGTGGCCGATCCTTTGCCCACCACCGAGGGTCCCCGCCGTGA
>JBBSHD010000085.1:0-8088 GCA_038253455.1 Terriglobales bacterium
AGGCGACGATCCGCTGGCGATGGAAGGCGGGTTGCGAAAGCTGGCGCTGGCGCCGGTGAATCGCGCCTTCGCTGGTGATGAGGCCTTCGCCCACCAGCATCTTCATGCGCCGCACCGTGCGCTCTTTCACAAAATTATCGTTCTGGTTGACCAGCACTTCGCGAATGTAGTCAGGATGGTTGATCAGCACCACGTGGCGGCTGCCGATCTTGTAGTGCACGATGTCCCCGTAGGTCCTGGTCAGAAATTGAAACAACTTGATGGGGTCGCGCGGGCGGAAGCGGCCAATGCCCGCCCAGAGAAGATTGCGCTGCATGCCGGGGGGCCAGTTGTACGGCTTGTTTTTGGGCGTCGAACCAGCGGCGCCCGGAGGCCCGGGCGAGCCGTTGTCGGATGGTTTGCGGGACTGCGCCACGGCAGGCGGCGCCGAATTACCGGGCGCTGCAATGCTTGATGACCGCGAAATGGGATTTCCCGGTGTCATCGGAAGTTGTCGAGCAGCTCGCCGCCGAAGCGCTCTTCCACGGCGGCGAATATCTGCTTCTGCACGTCGGGAATGGAGCGTAGCGCATCGATCTGCACCACGCGCTGCGGCTCACGCTGGGCCAGCGCAAGGTAAGCATCGAAGGTGCGCTTGAAGAATTCCTTGTTCTCACGCTCAAAACGGTTTTCATCCGATGCCGCAATGGGGAGGCTGGCAGCGGCGGCCGCTACTCCATCGCCGCGGGCTTCCTCGTCTTCCCCGGGCGAATCTTCGGGCGAGTCATCGGGCGAGCGGGTGCCGGCTGGTATCTCTTCGGTGCTGGTTCCGGCTACCGGCGCCGCCGCCGCGGGCGCCCTGCGCAAATTACGCCGCCGCGCCCGCGCCACGCTATCCGCGATGTCGGAGACCATGAGGATGGTCAGGTCGGGTTGAAATCCGCGGCACATGATCTGGTGCATGGCGAGCACCACCGCGCTGCCCAGTTGCCTGCCCCCGCCCTGGTAGGCCTCGCTGGAATCGGTAAACCGGTCGCACAATACCCACGTCCCGGCGTGCAGCGCGGGCCGAATGACCTCGTCGATCTGCTGCGCGCGCGATGAAAACATCAATCCCATTTCGGTCAGCGGAGAAAGCTCGACGGTGCGCGAATCCAGCAGGATGGAACGGATTTTCTCGCCCACCGGCGTGCCCCCGGGCTCGCGCGTGGTCAGCACGTTGAGGCCGCGCTCACGCAGCGTAAACGCCAGTTTTGCTAGCTGCGTGCTCTTGCCGCACCCGTCCAGGCCTTCGAAAGTGATGAATTTTCCGTCCACAGAGAAGTAAAAAAATCATATCATTGCGGCATCGGGCCGGGATTCGGGCTGGCCTTCGTGGAGAAATGTGCTTAACGTGACGCGCGGGCCGCGATTAAAATAAAATCAGGATGGCGAACATTTTCGCCGGAAATCCCACGACTCAAATGCCGAGATTAGGCGACGACATCGACGACTATTGCTCCCGCTGCAAGCTGCCCACCGATCACTCGGTAGTTTCGGCCTTGGGAGAAGAGGTCTTAAAGACCCGCTGCCGCACCTGCGGCTTCGAGCACAACTACCGCCACAACAAGGGCGGCAAAGGCCAGATGACGAACCAGCAGGCCTTTGACCAGGTGCTGGCGTCGGTCATGGGCAGTGCCAGCCAGCCGTTACCCAAGGCGGCCAAAGGCAAGAAGAAGAAGAAACCCGCCGGCGGGTGATGTCGGCGCTGCGCACACGCTCGCGCCACTGAGCTGCTTTGATTTTGCCTGCCCGCCAGAAACTCAAGAAGTTGCATCAGACAGTTCAGATGAGTGGGAACGCCCTAACTTTTGTCATCCTGGAGCGAGCTCTTGCTTCTTGTTTGCTTTGTTTTGCCTTCCCGCCAGAGTCTCAAGAAGTTGCATCAGACAGTTCGGATGATCGGGAACGCCCTAACTCTTGACATCATAAAGCGAGCTTCTGCTTCTTGTTTGCTTTGTTTTTGCCTTCCCGCGAAAATCTCAAGAAGGTGTATGCGCAAGTGTGGATAAGCGAGAGCCCCTTATGAATTGTCCTTCTAGAGCGAGCTTTTGTTTCTTGTTTGAGCGAAGAACCTCGCGCTTTCCTTTGTTCTTGATTTTTCCAAAGCACCACTTCGGGGTTGCCGTGCAATTCGAATTCCGAAAAACGAAGTCACGCGAGATGATCCTTGGGTCAGGGTAAAGAGTGCCCGGGATAAATCATCGCGCCGCCGGCTGCCGTAGCCTAGTCCTCTTCCACGCCGGCGAACAGATCGGTCTCCCGTTCAGTCATACGCGGGGTCGCGGCGGCGGCCAAGTGGTACCACTCTTCACCGCCGCGCTTTCGAACCGCGGTCTCGAACATGTCAAACAACGGCGCCTGGGTGGTGTGGCAGCGGAAGGCCGCGATCTTGGTTTCCAGCCGCTCCCCGATGTTCAGTACGGCGCTGGCCGGCGGCAGGCACACGGGTTGCCGGCCGGGCAGGGTAAATCCGGCGGTGCCGTAATAAAGTTTTTGCGGCCGGTAAGCCATCAATCCCCCGCTCAACTGGTCAGGAAAGCGGTTGCTGCGGCTCGCCCAGTGAAATGCCGTAGTGGCAAAAAGAGATGCCATGGTGTGGTCCACATGGGCGGTGACCGCTCCTTCCGTGCCCATGGTCATCACCACATGCGGACGGAACTCACGCATTCGGCGTGTCAGGTCGGCGACCACTCCAAGGAAGTTTTGGTTTTCCAATCCCCCGTCAGGATAGTTCAGCACCTCGCCCTGGCCCACCTTAAGCAGCTTGCATGCGACCTGAAATTCCTGGCGGCGCAGCGCCGCAAGTTCATCTCCCGATGCGGCTGGTCCGCGGTGGGTGGCCGCCTGGCCCGGTGTGAGACAAGTGACCCGGGTTTCCACGCCACGCTCGCCATAGAGCAGCAGCGCCCCGCCAAAACCGCCCGCTTCATCATCAGGATGAGCTGTTACGCAAAGTAAACGCATTCTATGTTTTTAACATACTTGCGGAATTTCAGCGGGCGGGGCCAGACACACAGTTAAGCCTGGGGAAGTTCTGCACTCATCACCAGGTCGAGAATTTCCTGGGGATGTTCACAGAGCCACACCGGGGCAAACGATCGGCGATGCAGCGGGCAGGGCCCATGTTCGCGCAGGGCGGCGATATGCCGCGGAGTGGAGTAGCCTTTGTGCGATGCCAGCCCGTACACGGGATAGACGGCGTCGAGCTCGCGCACCATGCGATCGCGTTCCACCTTGGCGATGATGCTGGCGGCGGCGATGGACGCGCTGAGTGCGTCTCCATGAATGATCGAGGTCTGGGCGCAGCCGACGTCGATGCGCATGGCGTCCACCAGCAGGTGGCCGGGCTGGGTGCCGAGTTGCAGCACGGCCAGGCGCATGGCCTCGCGGGCGGCCTGGTAGATGTTGATCTCATCAATGCGATCGGCATCCACGGCGGCGATGGCATAGGCAAGGGCATGCTCGCGGATGCGCAAATTCAGCTCGTCACGCTTTTTTTCGGGAAGCAGCTTGGAATCGCGCAGCCCGCGAATCAACCGCTGAGGATTGAGGATGACGGCGGCGGCCACCACCGGTCCGAACAGGCATCCGCGGCCGACTTCATCGACCCCGGCGACAAATTGCGCGCCCGACGCCCAAACCGCCTTCTCGTGCCGCATGGTGCACTTGAGTTTTTTAAGCATGCGGAATTTCAAGGTAGCGGCGGTAACTGGTCGTGCGGCGGGTTGGGCTTGCAGTCTCAAGTTTCGGAAGCGTTGGGGAACGCTGTTGCCAGTCTCGCCGAAAATAAAAATAACGGCAAGTGGAAATCGCTGGGACAAGGCCAAAAAAACGTGCGGGGGATGGACGAACCATCAAGGCCGGCCGCAAAAAGAAAAACCCGCTCAATTCTTGATTGAGCGGGGCCCCCCCCGAAAGTTAGCGGTGATCGACTTCGCGCAGGCGTGCGGCTTTGCCCTTCAATGCGCGCAGGTAGTACAGCTTGGCGCGGCGCACGCGGGAGCTGCGCATGATTTCCACGCGGTCAATGACTTTAGAATTGACCGGAAAAATGCGCTCGACTCCGTGACCGAAGCTGATCTTGCGCACGGTGAAGCTGGCCTGCGGGCCCCTTTTCTGGGCAATGACCGTGCCTTCAAAGGCCTGAAGACGTTCTTTTTCGCCTTCCTTGATCTTGACCTGCACGCGGACGGTGTCCCCGGCGCTGACCTTGATGGTCTCGGGGCGCTGCAGCTTGGCTAATACCTTATCCATGATCGGTGATTGCGACATGTTGAATCCTCTTGGCTTTCCTAAAATTGTCTTGATTTCCTGACTTCGAGCGCTGATCACGCGCCGGCCACGGACAGGCTGAAATTACCGCCACATCCAGTCTAATTCAAATCCGCGCGGCCCGCCTCAGCATCATCCGTAATTGCCTGCAACATCTTCTGATCTTCGCCGCTCAAGCCCGCCGATCGCAATAATTCAGGGCGGTATCGCCAGGTCTTTTCCAGCGCCTTGCCGCGCCGCCAGCGCCGTATGGCCTCGTGGTTTCCCGAGCCCAGCACCTCCGGCACCTGCATACCGCGATACTCGGCGGGACGCGTGTAATGCGGATAATCCAGCAGCCCGCCCGAAGCGCAGGTGGATTCCGGCTTGGCGCCCTGCTCCGGCGCCTGGTGGGAGCTGAAACTTTCCTGCTGCGAAGACACTTCGTTGCCCAGCGCCCCGGGCAAAAGCCGGGTCACGGCGTCAACGATGATGGCCGCCGCCAGCTCGCCTCCGCTCAGCACAAAATCCCCTACCGAAATCTGGCGGTCGGCCAGGTGCTCGCCTACGCGCTCGTCCACTCCTTCGTAACGCCCGCAGATCAGCGCCACCCGTTCCAGCCGCGCCAGATCTTCGGCGAGCTTCTGGTTGAATACTTCTCCCGAAGGCGTCAGCAGGATGACGGTCTGCCGGGCGGCGCCGGATTTGCGCTCCGCCTGGCTCGCCAGTCCCAGGCCATCGGCGCACTCAAAAATCGGCTCAGGCTTCAGGACCATGCCTTCCCCGCCCCCGAAGGTGCGGTCATCCACGGTGCGGTGGCGATCGTGCGCGAAACTTCGCAAATCGTGGATGGCGATCGACGTTAATCCCGATTCCTGCGCCCTCCGCACGATGCCGTGCTGCATCGGGCCGGTAAAGAAGTCGGGAAAAATCGTGAGGATATCGAACTTCATTGCCCTTGATCCGTCTGTCCGGCGGCGCCAGCTGCCGGGGATTTTTTCGGTCGCGCCTTCCGCACTTTCTGCGGCTTAGCAGCGGGTTCCGTGTTGGCTTCCAGCAGGCCGGGCGGCAAATTCATTTCCAGCCGTTTTCTTGCAATGTCAAATTCCTTGATGTAGGCCTGGGCGAAAGGCACCAGGTACTCATCTTTCCCGTGGCTCACGGTCAGCAGCGGAGCGTCTCCGCTATCGAGCTGCACGTTGGTAATAACACCCACCAGCGCGCCGCCATGATCGAATGCGCCGGGCTCTCCGCCATGCACGGCGCTATCGTGATCGATTCCCGCGGGATCGCCGCGCACCTCAGAACCAGCGAGGGTGGCGTTGATCACCGTGCAGCCCAGCAAGTCGCTGATGTAGGCCCGGCCCGGCTCAAGCTGCGCGCGCTCTGCGAGAGGAATCTGGATCTCGCTGCCCAGCAATAACTCGGCGTCGTTCATCGAATCAACGCCGGCAAATTTCAAGACCACGCGGCCTTTGTGCGGCCAGTGATCTTCGACGTGCAGCTCGCGGCGCTGGTTCCTGGCGTCCAAGGCATAGAGACGCTTGCGCTCGGCAAACTTTTCAGGAAAATCGGTTTGCAGATCGCAAGCCACTTCCCCGCGCACCCCCTGGGTCTTGGCGATGCGGGCGATGGTAATGAATTCTGGCATCACGCTACACACTCAAACCTGGGCAAGACGCAGAACCGGCGCAGTTGCAAGTTCTCCTCCGGCCGGCCGTATGAAAACATTCTGGAATAACGGCGATCGCAGGCCCGGATCGTGAGGGAGTCTAGGCCTGGTTCCCCAACTGGGGTTCCGGGACCGACTGGTTGCCAATTTCCGGTTCCGCAATCTCCAGGGTGTAGCGGCTGGAATGATGCCGGCTGGCGGCATCGACGATATTGCGGATCGAGCGAATCGTGCGTCCTTGTTTGCCAATCACTTTGCCCACTTCATCAGGAGCGACGGTCAATTCGAGCGCAGTGGCGCCGCCTGATTCTTCCAGAACTTCTACCGAAACTTCGCCGGGTTTATCCACCAGCAAGCGGGCGATGTCTTCGACTAGCGTTTTAATTTGGTTGCTGGCGTCGGCCATGGGTTATCGAGGTTATATCGGGTTTCAGGCGGTGACGGCTGCGGGTTCGGCGGCCGGCTTGGCCATCAGTTTTCCCACGCGGTCGGAGGGCTTCGCGCCCTTCGAAATCCAGTGGTCAATGCGCTCGCGCTTCAGCAGCAGGCTGGGCGGATTGGACCGCGGATTATAAGTTCCCACCACTTCCACGGAACGGCCATTGCGGGCGCGTTCTTTTTCGATCACCACGACACGGTAGTAAGGCTGCTTGCGCGCACCAAAGCGCGCCAGTCGAATCATTAACACAGTGAGTACATCCTTTCCTGTTTTTCAGGATTCCGGCATGCCTGGGTTACCGCTCATTGGCGCCAGAAATAAACTTAGGGCAAGTTGTTATTATCGCGTAACTTGCGGGCGGTTGCAAGGTCTGGATATCTGAACGAGTAGTTAAAGGAGAGCAGAATTTTTTTCCCGTTAACCTGGCGAGGGACTTCGAGCCAGACCAAAAATAGCTTCATTCCAAGCCACTTTAAGAGTGTTTTGGATGTTAGGCTCATCCAGCAAGACCAGAAGTTTTTCTTTGAACACCGCTCTTCCGGGCGCGCCCGCAGCTGCGAGGCTAGCTAGAATAAATCCGCGCAAGTCAAAGAAATTTACGTCGTGTCCTTGGGCAAAGTAATCACTAGCCAAAATTTTCGCGTCGTTTTCCACCTTCGGAAGATGAACTAGGAATAGATAATCTGAAATACTTTGTGGTGCGATTTTATTGCGAAAAGTGCTCTCGACTCTCGATCTCTCAATTGGGCGTTCTGTGACTTCCACGGCCATAACAATTCTTTCGCCGCTACGAATTGTTATGTCTCCAGCAGCTCCGGTCGCTCGATCCGCTGCATTGATTTGTTGCGCTACAATTTCCCAGTCCAGCGAATAATGCTCCTTTAGCGTTAGAAAAATGGCATTTGCCAAGAGCATGGGGATCCGACCACCACTCGGCGTAGCGAGGAGTTCTTTCAGGATTTGTTCGTATTGAATAAGACTAATGCGTTGTGGTCTCGCTAAAGGAATTTTTGAAGTTTCGCGAAGCAAAATAAACTGCAAAATAACGTACGCAAGAAGGCCCCTTAGTTCATCGCCGGATTTAATGCCCTCTATATATGTCAACACTCCGAGGAACGCATCGTAACCCGACTTGTCTCTAAGTCCCGTTCGCGTCTCTTGTGTAAACCTCACAGTCCTTCGAAAAACGCTCAAGTAGGGTCCTCTTGAGGACGGAATTTGTTTGGATTGAAAGAAAGGGTTCACAACCGTCTCGTCCAGAGTTCTTCCATTGAATGCATCTGTCCCATGACTCACGTAAGGGAGCCTTACATTTACGTGGGGGTCGGAGAGCTTCGCTACAATGCACCCTAACAGCGTCTCTCGATATGCAGTCGTAGTAGAAACGAAGACCTTACGGATCAGTTCAATAACAGCTTCGTTAGGAAAAGGAACTTGATTCTCAGAGGCATCTCTCTGAGTTCGGATATAGGTTTCTTCTAAGATCAGCTTAGCTGACTGGTAATCAATCGAGGGCATGGGTCAATAATTTATCCAAACAGCTTCTCTCCGGGGTTTTTTAACGGAATGGCACATTTTTTCGGTCGCATCCACCCGCTTCCAAGATGAATAGAGAGAGTCCATCAATTCACATCGATACCCAGAAATCGCAACTTTCCCTTTGCAATTCATCAGCACCTTGGCCAACGTTTCATGTTCTGAATCA
>JBBSHD010000086.1:0-8040 GCA_038253455.1 Terriglobales bacterium
GCAAAACACGAATTACGAAAGGAGGCAATGTACGACGGCGTCGATCTTGCGATTCGACGCATCTCTGAATACAAAAGCAGTGATCACCCACCACTGTTGCGCATGACGATGCTGATGAAAGATTCCACAGTAGTGCAGGTTGATGCGCGTGACCGAACACTGGCAAAACTCTACGGTCTTGCTCAATCGGTGGATGAGCGCCTGGCGAAGCGAATGAAAGAAATGTTTCCATCAAGCCGATTTGCGGATTTTTATGATTTGCAAATGGTAGCCGGCATAGGCACAGCAGGGGCCGGCGAAATGAAACCCGGGGCTAGGTTCTTTATGGATTTGGCGAACCTGCGCAACCAGATGCAAGCCAATGCGACCAAAGCTGAACTGGAGGGCATGGGTATAAGGCCGTCGGTGGTGGCTGCGTATCTCGCATTGCGAGCAGGCGACGAAGCCAGTGCAAACAAGGCCGAGAGTGTGGACCAATCCTTTGCCGAAGCACGAAAGGTTTTGGATTCGGTGAGAGATGACAACGAAAAACTACGGGTGTTGGCGGTAATCGTAGAGGCAAGTGTGGGTGCTTTACGTTACCAACAGGCGGAGGCCGCAATCGAAGAAGGGTTTGGCCTGGCCCCGGGACTGTTGAAGGAAGAGTTAAAAGACAACAAGAAAACGGCCTCTACCAGCACTACGATCAGCCCATTGCGACGGATGGCGAGAGCGTGTGCGGTGAAGAATGAGCTTATCGTGCCGCATATTCGCGGGTTGCGAGACGCGGAACTCCAGAGCTATTTATATTTGACCCTCGCGGAGACATCGATCGAGCGCAAGCGGGAATAATCGATTCTGACATCGGCCGAAATCAAGTTAAACTGTTGGGGCTTGTCCCTGGCGATTCAAGCCACATCGTGGGCTTCGCTCGAAGCTGCCAACGGACAGACGATCAGGGGCAGGGGTTTTCGTTGAAAAAAATAGGCATTCTGTTTGGCATGGAAAACACGTTTCCTGGTGCGCTGGTGCAGCGCATCAATGACATGGGCATTTCCGGCGTGCGGGCGGAGTACGTGCAGGTGGGTGAAGTAAACCTCTCCGAGCCGGGCGATTACAGAGTGATCATCGATCGCATTTCCCACGACATCCCGTTTTACCGGGCCTATTTGAAGAAAGCAGTGCTGAACGGCGCCACGGTCATCAACAATCCGTTCTGGTGGAGCGCGGACGACAAATTTTTCAATTACGCCCTGGCCCTGAAGCTGGGGGTGGCAGTGCCGCCCACGGTGATTCTGCCGCACAAGGGGCATCCCGCGGGGACGACCGAGCAGTCGATGCGCAACCTGGTGTATCCCCTGCCGTGGGAGCAGATTTTCGCGCATGTTGGTTTCCCGGCATTCCTGAAGCCTTTTGATGGCGGCGGGTGGAAAGACGTTTACAAAGTCAATTCGCCGGAGGAATTCTTCAGCGCCTACGACCAGAGCCGCAACTTGTGCATGACCCTGCAACGCGGGGTCAAGTTCAAGGAATATTTTCGCTGTTATGTGGTGGGGCAGGAGAAGGTCCACATCATGCAATACGATCCGGGTGCGCCCTTCCACGAGCGCTACGTGAAGAACGCTCCGCCGGTGCCCAAGCGCCTGCTCGATCGCGTGGAGCGCGACGCCCTGACCCTTTGCAAAGCCCTGGGCTACGATTTGAATACCGTGGAATTTGCCGTGGAAGATGGCGTTCCCTACGCGATCGATTTCATGAATCCCGCGCCGGACGCCGACTTCAACTCGGTGGGCCCGGAAAACTTCGAGTGGGTCGTGGATGCGGTCAGCCGCCTGGCGGTGGATCGCGCGGTGAACGGCGACGCCATCAAAGAATTCCGCTGGGCAGAGTTTTTGAACGGCGGAGCCACCGCCGCAAAACCAGCCAAGCGAAAGAAGTAATCGAGACCCCGTGAAACCTTCCTTTACCATCGGTATCGAAGAGGAATACCAGACGATTGATCCGGTGAGCCGCGATCTGCGCTCGCACATCCAGAGTGAGCTCATTCCCAAGGGTATGGCGATGATGGATGAGCGCATCAAGCCGGAAATGCACCAGTCGGTGGTCGAGGTGGGAACGCGGGTCTGCGCCAATATCAAAGAGGCCAAGGCCGACATCTGCAACCTGCGGCGGGACATGATCACGCTGGCCCGGGAAAACAACATCATGCTGGCGGCGGCCGGCACCCATCCTTTCGCCGACTGGCGCAACCAGAAGATTTATCCCGACGCGCGCTATGCCAAGGTAGTGGAAGACCTGCAACTGGTGGCGCGGGCCAACCTGGTCTTTGGATTGCACGTGCACGTCGGCGTCTCCGACCGGGAGACCACCATCCACCTGATGAATTCCATGCGGTACTTCCTGCCGCATATCCTGGCGCTGTCAACCAACTCACCGTTCTGGCTGGGCATCAATACCGGCTTCAGGTCGTACCGCTGCAAGGTATTCGAAAAATTTCCGCGAACCAATATTCCCGATACCTTCAGCAGTTGGGCGGAATACGAAAATTTCGTGAACATCCTGGTCAAGACCAACACTATCGACAACGCCAAGAAGATCTGGTGGGACATCCGGCCGCATCCATTCTTCAATACCCTGGAAATCCGCATCTGCGATATTCCCATGCGCCTGGATGAAACCATCGCGATCGCCGCATTGATCCAGGCGACGGTGGCCAAGCTGTATGTGCTGCACTCCCACAACCAGAGCTTCCGGCAGTACAGCCGGGCGCTGATCATGGAAAATAAGTGGCGGGCGTCGCGTTACGGGCTGGGCGGTCTCATGATCGATTTCGGCAAAGAGATTGAAGTGCCGGTCAAGGACTTGATTCACGAATACGTGCAATTTGTGGACGATGTGGTGGATGAGCTGGATTCGCGCGAGGAACTTCATTACATCTACCAGATGCTGGAGCAGGGCAGTGGCGCCGACCGACAGCTCAAGGTGTTCGAAGAGACGGGAGACCTGAAGAAAGTGGTGGACTACATCGTGGAGGAAACCCAGGTGGGAGTGTTCGATCAGCCGGCGGAGATACGCGCGTGAGCACGCCTCCCGTGCCGCAGCGCACTGTCGGGGAGCTGACCGATTTGCGCGCCATCAGCTTCGATCCTGAGCTGTCAGTGGGCGCCTGCAACGCGGTCACCCAATGCCTGCGCATTCAGCCGTCGGAAAAAGTCACGGTCATCACCGACCTGGCCACGCTTGAGATCGGGGCCAGCATCGCCCGCGAGTTGGATGTGCTGGGAACGCCCTACCATACCTGGGTGCTGGAAGAATGTTCCGAGCGCCCGTTGAAAAAGCTGCCGGCAGAGATACTCGCGGACCTTGAAACCAGCCAGGTGAGCATATTCGCGGTCAAGGTGCAGCGCGACGAATTGTATTCGCGCATGCAGATGACGGAAGTGGTGAACCGGCGGCGCATTCGCCACGCTCACATGGTCAACATCAACAAGCGCATCATGATGGAAGGGATGCGTGCGGACTACCTGAAAGTGGATCGGCTCAGCAGCAAGGTGCTGCAGCTGGTGAAGCCGGCCCGCATGATCAGGGCGCGCACCAACGCGGGCACCGATATTACCGCCGAGCTGAATCCCAACTACAAGTGGCTGAAGACCAGCGGCATCATCAGTCCCGATAAATGGGGAAACCTGCCGGGTGGCGAGGTCTTTACCACTCCCCAGGAAGTGAATGGGACGTTCGTAGTGGATGGTGTGGTGGGCGACTACCTGTGCGCCAAGTTCGGCGACCTGCGCGAGCAGCCGCTGACCATCGAGATTCGCAACAACCGGTTGATCAGCGCCGCATCCGCCAACAAAGAGCTGCGGGAAGATTTCTGGCAGTACACCCACACCGACGAGAACAGCGACCGGGTGGGCGAGTTTGCCATCGGCACCAACATCGAGCTGGTGGGCGTGATCGGCGAGATTTTGCAGGATGAGAAGTTTCCCGGCATCCACATCGCATTCGGAAATCCTTATGGAGAACATACCGGAGCGGAATGGCGGTCATCCACCCACATCGATGTGGTGGGCACCGGGTTCGATATCTGGGTTGACGATCAGTTGATCATGCAGCAAGGTCATTTCCTGATCGAGCCTTAAGCGCGGGGAAGCCTGTCCTAGAATCCGGCAATAAGAATCCGACAATAACCCCATGGTTCCCGAGCTACGCCGCGCTTTTAACTCCGCCTTCACTCGCCACAAATATCGCCACTTTCTGGCGCAGACTGATCGTGTGTGCGCGACCGAGATCCCCTTCCGCATCAGCGAGACTCCCTGCTTTTTTCCGCGGTCCCTGGTCAACAAGATGGCGCGCTACGGGCAGGAGATGGTGGCGCAGCTGATGGCGGATTCCGCCTACCGGGGGTTGTCGGCGGCATCGATTCCGCCGGCGTTCAACGTCCCCAACGAAACCGACCGGCCGTTGTTCGTGCAGGTGGATTTCGGGCTGGTACGCGACGGCAACGGTGAAGTGGAGCCGAAACTTGTCGAGCTCCAGGGATTTCCATCGCTCTACGGATACCAGAGCGCGGTTTCGCACGAATACATCCAGGGCTTCGACTTGCCGCGGGACCTGGGAATCTACCTCAGCGGGCTCGATGATGCCGGCTACAAAGATGTTCTGTGCGGGGCGGTGGTCCGCGATTGCGACCCTGAAAACGTGGTGCTGATGGAGATCAATCCCGAGCAGCAGAAGACGCTGGCGGATTTCAACGTGACCGAGAGCATGTGCGGCATCCGGACCGTCAACATCACCGGCATCGTGAAACAAGGCCGCCAATTGTTTTACCAGCGCGACGGCAGGCTGGTTCGCATCGAGCGGATCTACAACCGCTGCATCGTGGACGAGCTGGTGCGCACCGGGGTGAAGCTTCCGTTCGCTTTCAACGAGCCGCTGGACGTGCAGTGGGCGGGACATCCCAACTGGTACTTCCATCTCAGCAAGTTTTCCATTCCGTTTATCAAACACCAGTGCGTTCCCCAGACATATTTCCTGAACGAGGTGACGGAGTTGCCGCCCGACCGCCACAAATTCCTGCTGAAGCCGCTGTATTCGTTTGCCGGCTCGGGAATTATTTTTGCTCCCACTGACGAGCAGATCGCGGCCATTCCGGAACACCTGCGCTCGCAATACATCCTGCAGGAGTACATCAATTTCACGCCGGTGATCGAGACTCCGCATGGCGGCACCCAGGCCGAGGTGCGCATCATGTATATCTGGCAGAAAGAACTGATGCCGGTGCTGATGCTGGTGCGCATGGGCCGGGGAAAAATGATGGGGGTTGACCATAACCGCGACCTGGAGTGGGTGGGAGGATCGGCGGGCCTGGTGGTCGAGGGAATGTAGTTGGTCGCGCGAAGTTATCGCCGGTACACGGTGGTGGCAGGATGGTATTGACGCCAGTCAAACCAGTAATCTTTCAAGAGATCGAGCGCCTGAAGGCACTCGCCCGATGCGGGCCCGGAAACAGCGCAACCTTGAAAGTTCCACTCGCTTGACGTGGCGCTGTCGATCAGCGCCCAGGGCTCCCCGGTCTTGCGGAAAAATTCGAGCGAAGCGCCATCCATGCGCCGCACAAAGGCCCTGATCGACTTTCCATCAGGCCCGGTGACGATCAGCACCGGGGTTTCGCCCAACTGGTCGATGACGGTAGCTTCTTTCTGGATGGCCTGAACCGGATAAGCGCGGTCGGCACCGTGCAGGCTGACGCCGACGACGAGCTCGCGGTTGGGCAGCGGCGAATTAGCAAACCCGATCACGGTGGGCAGCTTGGCCAGGCCTTGTTCCCAATCGGCCTTGGCATAGTCGGGCATGTTGACGGTGACCGGGGAGAGGATGCTGCCGTCGGGATGCTCGCTCTTCCACAGATCGAAGGTGAGCTCGTCAGAATGCACGAGCTCCAGCGATTTGCCTTTCATGGGGCCGGAGATGGCCTGGCCGCTGACCTGCTGCCAGTAGCTGCCGGTTTGCTCATCTCGCATCAGGAAGTTCTGGTTGTTGATGCCGGCGAGATGAAAAGTCAAAGTCCGGCCTTCGACCTGCCGCCCCCACACCAGACCGGTGTGACACAGCGTTCAATAAGTTGCGACGAGCGGCAGGCCCCCGACAACATCGTTGACCGCGTGGTGGTAGGCCATGGTGCGGATGGGATAGGCATGCGATTTTCCGCCGACATTAACGGCCATGACCATGTCGTGAGGATCGACGACCGTACCCGCGATGGGCAGGAACCTTACCGACTTAACCGGGTTAAACATGCGCTCGAAGATGTTGATGCGGGCCAGCGCGGCGCTGGCGGTGAGCAAGACCAGCGCGGTTAATACGGCAGCCCGGGCGGGAACCCGCCGCCTGGCGGGGCTGTGCACTTGGCTGGTCGCGCGCCATAAAGCGATTGCGATCAGAAGTCCGGCAATCCAGATTAGTGCTGTAACCAGGGGCGCGACGCGGATGAAGCGGAGCGCGAGTTCGAGACTGGCGGGATGCTGAGCGGCGAAGGGGCGAATGATCCAGATGGGATAGAGAACCAGCAGCACTGCCGCGGCGGTGCAGAGGAACAGGATTGTGCCCCACAGCGAAAGCGAAATTTTGGCCTTCAGCATGCATCAATCATTATCGCTGCTGGGGATGGTTGAAGCAATTCCCCGAAATCGTATGCGATTCCTGCGTGCCGCATAGAGTTTCACAGCTTATGTTTCCGTTCGCGTGCCAACATCCTAAATTGTATTTATCAGGTCGCTCTTAATCCTCAGCAACTATGCTAGAAGAGGGGGTGCGAAGCTGTGCCCCTATTTCAAATTCCCATTTCGAGAAGCGTAGATTAAATAATTCTCATTTCTATACATCTATTGTTTCCCGTGAGGGTAACTATCTGATAGGTTGGTTCCATCTCGCTGGATTTCCTCATCGATTTCCTTCCGTCAGTAACCGAAAGTAAAGTTGCAGGCTGAAAAGTTTATTCGTCTCGTTTACGGGGAAGCATCCCATTCCCGGAGGTCATCGTGTTCAACGTCGGGGCGGACACAGCGTCCATCCTTTTGCAATACAGCCGCAAGTGTCTAGGTTGTTGCCGATGAAGACGCTGTTTAGCGCCTTACTTCTGATACTCGCAATCCCTATGGTTTTCGGAGGGGTTTTTGAGATCGGAGGTTTTATGGGGCAGCCGAACTTGCTCTTGGCTATCGCGTGTAGTTCCAGCGCACAGATCACATTGCTAGCCGCGGGATTTATCAGTTCACCGAAAAGAGCAAGAGTCGGATTAGTTCGGTCTATCGTCCTCGGCTACTTTATATTGCAATCTTTGTCTCTCCCGGTCCTGCTATTCGCATACTTAGATGAAAAGTTTGGGCATGTTGAACTATATGATCACTATGAGTTCCTTTGGTTTCTCGTCGAGGCCGTTAGCGCATTGGCACTGTTGTCGATCACTGTCAGAGTTTGGAATATACCTCTGGGTAAGCGGGCTTCTGATGGAGTTCCGAATTCTGACAAATAGTGCATTAATTCCGGCAGCCGAAGCAAATAATTTTGCGAACGAGATTCGAGAATCGGGGGAGAAATCGGGGGAGAAATCGGGGACAGACGGGACGTTTTCTGGCGGTCACGCTGTTTTATGGCCCGCACGCTACAGATCGAACTTTAGAGTTTCCTGTATTCGGTCGACGACCGGATTGGTGGGACGACCTCCCTATTGCGGACTTAAAGAGCGGCGCAACATGGTTTCGAGTTTCTTGATTTGTTGGACTGTGGAAGCGCTTATTAAATCAACGGACGCATACACAAACGCACCCTCGCATCCCAAATATAACCCTTTTTGGAGCCCGAACAGCAACACATTTCTTGACGATCTGTTCTCGGACCACGGTATCGATCTGAATTTAAGTCTTTATGGGCCGTCCCTTGTCGACCCACCTCACCGGGGGGGCGGTAAATAAATGGTGAAGCGCACAATGCCGGTTGCACTCATCGCTTTGACATTCTTGGTTGGATGTTCCCACCCGGGTTCTGAAGATGTACTCCAGGAAC
>JBBSHD010000087.1:0-7967 GCA_038253455.1 Terriglobales bacterium
ATTCCAAATTACTAACTTATTGCCATTCAACAACTTGGCGTTGTTCGTTTTTTCGGTCTTGGGGTTATTTCACAGCTTCTTCGCTCGGAATGACAATTCATGTAAAACGCGTACTTCTGTTCAGATGGACATAGAAAACTTGTTCTTCTGTCCCATTGTCATTCTGACGATCCCCCAGTTTCATCGGGGGTGAGGAAGAACCCCTACTCAGCAACCAATCTTTCCTCTGCGCCTCGCACCACGCCCGATCCCAGGTGAGCAGAAGACTCTCCCTGCCACCATCGGCCAAAACTGGCGAGCGCGTTCTCACAGATCACGCGATGCCGCTCGCGCTTATCGCGAATGCGCGGCTGCCCGGCAAGCGCCGGCAACAGATCAAACGTAATGTTGGCCGGCTGAAAGTTCCTAGAGCTTGCCTGGGTGACATAGTGCACCAGAGAACCGAGGGCGCTCTCGCGCGGCGGCGGCACGGGCGCCGCGCCCACAGCCAGCGCTGCCGCATGCATTCCCGCCAGCAGTCCGGTGGCAATCGATTCCACGTAACCTTCCACCCCGCTGATCTGTCCCGCGAAAAAAACCCGGGGATACTGCTTCATCTGCAACGTAGGCTGCAACAGCGCCGGAGCGTTGATGTAAGTGTTGCGGTGGATCTGGCCGTAGCGCAGGAACTTCGCATTTTCCAGCCCGGGGATGAGCCGCAGCACCTTCGCCTGCTCGCCATATTTGAGGTGGTTCTGGAAGCCCACCAGGTTGTAGGAATCCGCGCGCAGGTTTTCCTGCCGCAACTGCACCACCGCATACGGGTAGCGTCCGGTCCTGGGATTGGTGAGTCCCACCGGCTTCATCGGTCCGAAGCGCAGGGTATCGCGTCCGCGGCGGGCGATCTCTTCGATGGGAAGACAGCTCTCGAAGTAGTTCAGCTTCTCCCAATCCCGACTTTCCACCGGCTGCGCCGCCATCAGCGCGTCGTAGAACACGTCGTATTCCTCGCGCGTAAACGGACAGTTGATGTAGTCGGCAGTGCCCTTGTCGTAGCGCGCCGCCATGTACACCCGCTCCATGTCGATGGAGTCAGCCTCCACGATGGGGCTGATCGAATCAAAAAAATAGAGTTGGGAACTGCCGCTGAGCCGCCCAATTTCCATGGAGAGCGCGTCAGAAGTAAGCGGGCCGCTGGCAATCACCGTGATTGAACCGGCTTCGTCGATCTGCGTGACCTCCTCGCGATGAATGGTGATGAGCGGTTCCTGCGTGAGCCGCGCCGTCACCGCCGCGGAAAAGGCGGCGCGATCAACCGCCAGCGCATGCCCGGCGGGGACGCTGCACTGGCGCGCGCACTCCAGAAGCATCGAGCCCGCGATGTGCAGCTCCTGCTTCAAGAGCCAGGGCGCGGAATTTTCGCTTTCCGACTTGAGCGAGTTGCTGCAAACCAATTCGGCGAAGGCCGCAGTCTGGTGCGCCGGCGTGGCCCGCACCGGCCGCATCTCGTAGAGATCCACGGCGATGCCGCGTTTTGCGCATTGCCATGCCCCCTCGGGACCGGCCAGGCCTCCGCCAATGATTTTGATGGACTGCATGAACTAGAGAATTTCTTCCGGGAGAACGGCGAGGTTGCGCAGCGCGTCCCCTTTTACCTGGAACGTCTTCCATTCGGCGCGGCAGCCCGCTCTCAGTGATTCATAGAAATCGATGGCCGGGGTGTTCCAGTCGAGCACTTCCCAGCGTATGCCATAGCAATCTTCATCGAGCGCGATGCGGGCGATGCGCGCCAGCAGCTTTTTGCCGATCCCACGGCCGCGAAAAGCAGGACGCACGAAAAGGTCTTCAAGATAAATCCCCGGCCGGCCCAGCCAGGTTGAGTAGTTGTAGAAGAAGAATGCAAACCCAGCGGGCTTGCCTTCATCCTCGGCGATCAAAACGCGGAACTTGTCGTCGCCGGTCCCCTTAAATCCGTCGCGCAACAGGTCAGCTTCGGTGGCAATTGCGGCCTGCGGCTCGCGCTCGTACTCGGCGAGGTCGCGAATCAATTGCAGGATCAGCGGGATGTCTTTCTTTTCCGCGGGACGAATGGAAACCATAGGAAGTCTGGCCGGGCGCAGCGACTATTATACTTTTCCCGCGGCAGGCGAATTTTTATGGTTTGCTTTTCCGCGCACAACCCTCAAGAAGTTTCATAAGAGAAAGTGGGTAATCGAGAACCCTTTAAACCTTGTCATCCTCATGGCTACAAAATCTCCCGCCGGTCGCCCGCCCGCCGCGTTACCCGCTCGCGGTCGAGGAATTCCAGCAGCGGGATCGCATATTTTCTCGACACCCCGCTCAACTCCTTGAAAGTCGCAACATCCATCAGGGGGTGGATGGCTTTCTGCTTGGCCATGAGCAAGCGCAGCGATTCTAGCGCGGTGTGGTGAAAAACCAGCTCGTCGCTCAGCTTGACCAGCTTGCGCTCCCTGAGGAGCAGGGTCACGATTTTTTGCGCGCGCACGCGGTCCACCGGCAGATTGCCCAGCACTTCTTTCAGCGCCGGGACTTTCAAGCCGGCTTTCGCAAACGCAGCTTCAATGTCACGCAGTGCACCCGCTTCTTCATCTTTCATCACGATGGCGCGGCCCGGCAGCCGCACCTGTTCGCCGTCGATGGCCAGCTTCTTTGCGGCCAGCAGTGATTCGAGCACTCCGGAGAAAATTTCCGGACCCAGGTGGAGCCGCGCCCGCAGCTCTTCTTTGCCGATGCCGGCCACTAGTGGGTTCCTGGCGTGGAACGCAGACACGCTCTCCACGGTCCTTTTACCCGCGTCTTCGAAATACTGCCCAGTGAGCCAGCGTTCGCCTACCCTGCGCACCGATTCTGAAGATTTACCGGTCAAGTTACTGGCGATCTTTACCACTCTCGCCGGCTGCCACCCGGTTTCGCGAACGGCCTCCGCCAGTGAAAGACCATCGAAGCCATGGCGTCCGATGCGCGCCAGCATAATTTCTTCCGCAGTACCCTGATCGAGCGTTTGCAGAAATGCGGCCGTCTGTTGCACCGGGATTTTCTTGCCGGAAAGTTTGGTCAGCGGAAAAGCGTCCAGTACTTTTCCGCCGCCGATGGTGACCACTGGAGAGAATTGGCGAATGATAAAGCGATCGTCAGGCAGTAGCAGAAAAGGCTCGCGCAGCTTGAGACGCGCAAAGATCGTGCTGGATGGCGCCGCTTCTTTGGCGTCGGCGACGCCGGTTCGCCGCAGAAATATTTGCGAGATGGTTTCCGCCGTGTAGGCATGCAAGTGGACGCGGCTGCCATCTCGCAGGGGTTTTGCGCCCGGCAGCAAGGTCAGGCGCACGTCCGCCATTCGCGTAACTTCCAACGCGCCCGGCGAAACCAGTGTCATCCCCCGTCCCAGCTCGGCGGTAGAAACCGCGGAAAGGTTGAGCGCCGTCCGCTCGCCGGCACGCGCCTGGTCGCGAGCTTCGCCCTGCACCTGCACCCCGCGCACCCGCAGGCGCAGCCCTCCGGGCAGCACTTCGACCTCCGCTTCTTTTGCCACCCGGCCGGCAACCAGGGTGCCGGTCACCACCGTGCCGAAGCCTTTCATGGCGAACACTCGATCGATGGGCAGCCGGAACACCGCGTCCGCGTCCCTGGCGGCAACCGATTCGGCCAGCTTGGCCAGTTCCGCCTTGAGATATTCAATGCCCGCTCCGGTGCGAGCGCTGACCGGAATCACTGCGCGGCTTACGGGATCGAGAAACGAGCCGCGTAAAAACTCTTCAACTTCCATGCGCACCACTTCGAGGGTCTCGGAATCCACCAGGTCCGACTTGGTCAGCACGGTGATGCCCGTCCTGATATTCAGCAGCCGGCAAATCTCAAAGTGCTCCCGTGTTTGCGGCTTGATGGATTCATCGGCGGCGATGACGAACAGCACGGCGTCAATGCCTCCCGCGCCCGCCAGCATATTGCGCACGAAACGCTCGTGTCCGGGAACATCGACGAATGCGAGCTCGATACGGCTGCCGTCGGCCTGCTCCATGCGCATGTGGGCGAACCCGATGTCGATGGTGATGCCGCGCCGCTTCTCTTCTTCGAGGCGGTCGGCGTCAATTCCGGTGAGCGCTTTAACCAGCGCGGTTTTCCCGTGGTCGATATGCCCGGCGGTCCCGATTACGATCGATTTTGTCTTGGCTGTCTGCATTCCGGCGTCCGCTGAGTTTAAAGGACATCGCCAACCCTGTGCGACAATTACAGTCGATGGCGAACCAAACAAATTCCCCCGAGGCCTCCGTCATCACCGCGGAGATGGTCCGCCAGCATGGCCTCACCCCTGAGGAATATCAAAAAGTAATTTCCGCGCTGGGCCGCGAGCCCAGCTTCACCGAGCTGGGAATTTTCAGCGTGATGTGGAGCGAGCATTGCTCCTACAAGTCCTCGCGCGTGCACCTCAAGCGCCTGCCCACCGAAAGTCCGCTGGTAGTGCAGGGCCCCGGAGAAAATGCGGGCATCATCGATATCGGCGACGGGTGGGCGTGCGCCTTCAAGATCGAATCGCACAACCATCCATCGTTCATCGAGCCCTTCCAGGGCGCGGCCACCGGCGTGGGCGGAATCCTGCGCGACATCTTTACCATGGGCGCGCGGCCGCTGGCGGTGATGGATTCGCTGCGCTTCGGCCCCATCCGCAAAAATGCTAAGGGCCCGGAAACCGCCGTCCTCCATAAGAACCATTCGGTTCTCGAAGGAGTGGTCAGCGGTATCGCCTCCTACGGCAACTGTTTCGGCGTTCCCAACCTGGGCGGCGAGACCCGCTTCGAAGAATGTTATTCGCAGAATCCGCTGGTCAACGCCTTTGCCCTGGGGCTGGTGCGCCGCGATCAGATTTTTTATGCGCAGGCCGCCGGCGAAGGCAATCCGGTGATTTATGTGGGCGCCAAGACCGGGCGCGACGGCATTCACGGCGCCACCATGGCCAGCGAGGAATTCAAGGAAGGCTCGCAGCAGAAACGCCCTAACGTGCAGGTGGGCGACCCATTTCTGGAAAAATTGCTGCTCGAAGCCTGCCTGGAAGTGATGCAGACCGGCGCGGTGGTCGGCATACAGGACATGGGCGCCGCCGGCCTCACCTGTTCCACCTGCGAGATGGGCGGGCGCGGCGGCGTGGGCATCGAGATCGAGCTCGACCACGTTCCCCAGCGCGAGGAGGGCATGAACGCATACGAGATCATGCTCAGCGAATCGCAGGAACGCATGCTGCTGGTGGCCATCAGGGGCCGCGAGTCTGAGGTGTTCAAAATCTTTGAGAAGTGGGGACTCGACGCAGTCACCATCGGCAAGGTGATCACACAGCCGCGCCTGCGGGTGCTCGAGCACGGCATCCTGGTTGCGGATATTCCCAACCGCTCGCTGACCGACGATGCTCCGCTCTACCACCGTCCCGTGGAAGCCTGGGACGCCGGCGTCGCCCGCGAGAAGCCGGCTTCCATTCACTGGGCGGCAGCTTCCGGGTCCGGCAAATTTCCCGACCTTACCGCGCGGCTCAAGGAACTGCTCTCCGCCCCCGATATCTGCAGCAAGCGCTGGATCTACGAGCAGTACGACTCGATGGTGCAGACCAATACCGTACAGGGCCCGGGCGGCGACGGCGGCGTGATGCGCATCAAGGGCAGCCGCCGCGGGCTGGCCATGGCGCTCGACGGTAACAGCCGCTGGTGCTATCTCGACCCCAAGCTGGGCGCCATGCATACGGTCGCCGAATCATCCCGCAACGTCGCCTGCACCGGCGCCACCCCGGTGGCGGCCACCAACTGCTTGAATTTCGGCAATCCCGAGAAGCCGCGCATCATGGGACAATTTTCCGCGGTCATTGACGGCATCGCCGAAGCCTGCACCGTGCTGCAAACCCCGATCACCGGCGGCAATGTCAGCCTTTACAACGAGACCCTGGGCGAAGGCATTTATCCCACCCCGGTGATGGGAGTGGTGGGCATCATCGATGACGTCAATCTCGCCGTGGCCCCCCATTTTCGCCTTCCCGGCCGCACCATCGTGCTGTTGCGCGGGCAGCTCCCCGTCAGCACCGCGCGCGCGGAGATCGTGTTTGGCTCATCGCAGTATGCCGGCCAGATCCTTACCAGTCTGTGGGGATGCCCACCCGCCATGGACCTGCAACGCGAAGCCGCCCTGCAGCGCGCCATATTGAAATGCATTGCCGGCGGCCTGGTGGAGTCAGCCCACGATTGTTCTGACGGCGGACTGGCTGTGGCCGTCGCTGAAGCCGGATTTTTGCATGGCCTTGGCGCGGAAGTCGATCTCGGCGACCATGGGATGCCCGCGGAGATCGTACTTTTCGGAGAACAAGCGTCGCGGATTTTGATTTCCTGCGACCCCGCGCGGCTCTCCGACATCAAACAAATAGCGCTCGAACAGGGAACACCCGCCGAAGTATTGGGCAAGACCGTCCCTGAAGAATTAACCATCAGCATTCACGGCCAGGTGGTCGTGCACGCTGGCCTCTCAGAGTTGCGGGACCCCTGGTCTAAAGCCCTGGAAACCGCTTTACACACTGAAACTCCCGAACATTTAGTTCCGCAGACCCTGCAAAAGAGTTAACCTGAGAATTGTGCAAGCAAGTTTTCCGGTGGCCAGAAATGTTTATAGACTCCGATAAGTTTCACGAAGAGTGCGGCGTGGTGGGCATCTACGGACACACCGAGGCCGCCAAGCTGGCGTACCTGGGCTTGCACGCCCTGCAGCATCGCGGCCAGGAATCGGCCGGCATCGCCTCTTCCGACGGTGCCACGGTTTACGTGACCCGCGAGATGGGCCAGGTCGCCGACATCTTCACCGACGCCGCGCTGGCGCGGCTTCCCGGCAAGCTTGCCATCGGACACACCCGCTATTCCACCAGCGGCGATTCCGCATTGCTGAATGCCCAGCCCATTCGCGTCGATTGCAACAAGGGAATGATCTCGCTGGCGCACAACGGGAACCTGGTCAACGCCCAGGAAATTCGCAGCAAACTGGAACGCCAAGGCTCGATCTTCCAGACCACCAGCGACACCGAGGTGATCGTTCACCTGATCGCGCAATCCCACGAGCTGACGCTTCCCGAAGCCATTGCGGACGCGCTGCGCCGGCTGGAAGGCGCATTTTCGCTGGTCATCATGAGCCGCGACCGGGTTTTTGCGGCGCGCGATCCCCGCGGCTTTCGTCCGCTTTCCATGGGACACATCCCCCGCACCGGCACGCCATCAGAAGACACCATCGTCTTCGCATCAGAAACTTGCGCGTTTGATCTCATCGACGCCGCCTACGATCGCGACGTCAAGCCCGGAGAGCTGGTCGTCGTCGGCGCCGAAGGGGTTTCGTCGCGCTTCTACGCGTCACCCGCCCCGCAATCGAGCTGCATCTTCGAGCATGTATATTTTTCCCGACCCGACAGCCTGGTGTTCGGGCGTCCGGTTCAGGTCAGCAGGGAACTGCTGGGGCGGCAACTGGCCATCGAGGCCGCCGCCGAAGGCGATGTGGTGGTGCCGGTCCCCGATTCCGGGGTCACCGCCGCCATCGGCTATTCCGCCGAAAGCGGCATTCCCTTTCGCTTCGGGTTGATTCGCAATCACTATGTGGGCCGCACATTTATCGAACCCGAGCAGCGGGTGCGCGATTTTGGCGTGCGGCTGAAACTGAATCCGGTGCGCAGTTTGTTGCAGGGCAACCGCGTGATCCTGATCGACGATTCCATCGTCCGCGGCACCACCAGCCGCAAGATCGTGCGCATGGTGCGCGATGCCGGGGCCCGCGAAGTGCACATGCGCATCTCCTGCCCGCCGACTATCTCGCCGTGTTTCTACGGGGTCGATACCCCGTCGAAAAGCCAGTTGATCGCCGCCAACAAGACAGTGGAAGAGATTCGCCAGTATATCGGCGCCGATTCCCTAGCTTATTTATCGCTGGAAGGGCTGAAGAAGGCATGCGGCGACGGTGAAAAA